>JALWSY010000061.1 GCA_027083035.1 Sulfurimonas sp.
ACTCATATTTCCTAGCATATAATAAAATGACATATGTATAACACTAGCAATATAGAGTACAACTAAAGGTATAATCACCCAAACTGCAACAGCAAGTGCAGGAAGTGGGATTCCAAAGAAATCTATCGTTGTTGTATCTTTAGTAACATACATATAAACATAACCACCAACCAAGGCTATGAGTATAAATGCGGCAATCGTATATCTCTTTATATACATATTTAAATCCTCTATTTAGATTTTTCTACTATTTCTCTACAGTCAATACAGTAAATTGCATGTGGTTTTACCTTTAAACGCTGAAAACCGATATCATCTTCACACATCTCACAAACACCATATTCACCATTTGCAATCTTTTTTAAAGCAACTTCAATCTCATCTAACTCTTTTTTTTGTTGTTGCACAATTGCACTCTCTACCATTGAGTTATTATTTGCAGCGGCATGATCACCTTCGTCATTTAATTCTAATGCACTTAACTGACTTAACTCATTATTTACACCGCTTATATTCTTCTGTATCTGATCTCTACGACTCTCTAAAATCTTTTTAAAATACTCTAACTCGCTTGCTTGCACTTATCTTCCCTTGTTTGTTATTTGTGATATGGATGGTTACTTAAGATAGAAAAACCTCTATAAATCTGCTCAAGTAAAACAGCCTTTGCTATTTTATGACTCATAGTAAGTTTTCCTAGACTAATGACTTTGTCACTCTTTGCTAAAAAAGTATCTTCAAAGCCATATGCCCCACCAATAAAAAATTTCACCGACATTCTATCATTTAAAAGCTTACTAAATTCAAAACTGTCGATTATTTTTCCATCAGGATGTAAAATCACACTATAAGATGAACCAATATATGGTTCTAATGTCTTCGTATATGCCTTTTGAGCAGCTACTGCAGAGATACTATGTGCTTTTGCAATCTCCTTTGTAAAGATTTCCGTATCTTTCACTTTTGCAAAACGGCTAATCATTTTAATCAAATCTTTATAAAGGGGATTATAAATATCCTTCTCTTTTTTAGCGATACTTACTATCTCAATATTCATTTAAGCAGCCCACTTCCTATTACATGATAAGTAACATATTTAAATTTGTCTTCTGGCTTCACACCACCGATGGCTGCCACTAGATGCTCTGATTTTGCTGCTATCTGATCTAGGGCATCTCCCAAAATACCACTAATATCTTTTTTTGTATCTGTTTGGCGGTATGCTCCAAGTCCTATATAGTTCAAATCTAGTGCATTTGCTTCGAGAACTTCCTCTTCATTATGTGTTGAAATGCCAAGAATCTTATCACTTGTGACAACAGTTCGTAAAATTTTTACAGCTTTTGTGATATCCTCATCAATAAGACGCAAATCCTCCTGCCCAAGATGTACTCCATCACAAAACTCTACAAGCTCATAAGCATCATTAACAATCAAAAAACCATCATAGATTTTACGAATAAAAATAAGCTGTTTTTTAATAAAGGCTACATCTGCATTTTTATTTCGGTACTGAATTATCTCAGCACCTCTCTCTTTGGCGATATTTACAAATGACTCTACGGAAACACCTTCCCTGTCAAGCATATCCTGATCACAAAGTGCGTAAAGCCTCATAGAGATAGTTTACTTCTCTACTTTTAAAAGTGTTAACAAATCAGCAAGTGTTGATTTGAGTTCATTACGATTCACAATCATATCAATAGAGCCTTTCTCAAGTAAAAACTCTGCTCTTTGAAATCCATCAGGAAGCGCAGAACCAATAGTCTGCTCAATCACACGCTGTCCGGCAAATCCAATAAGTGCGCCCGGCTCAGCGATAATAATATCACCCAATGTTGCAAATGATGCAGAAACACCACCCATAGTTGGATCTGTCAGCACCGAAATATATGGAAGATTATGGTTTGCTAGTTTTGCAAGTGCCGCAGAAGTTTTACTCATTTGCAAGAGTGAGAAAGTTGACTCTTGCATTCTCGCACCACCAGAAGCAGAGAGAATAATAAGCCCCTCCCTATTTTCAATAGCACGATTTACAGCACGAACTATCTTCTCACCCTCTACTGAACCCAAAGATCCACCCATAAAAGCAAAATCAAAAATAACAACCTGAGTAGGAACACCATTCATTTTACAGCTTCCTGCAACAACAGACGATTTTCTACCGGTTTTGGCAAATCCCTCTTCTATTCTCTTCTTATAAGGTTTCTTATCTACAAACTCTAAAGGATCTACTGGCTCTAACGATGCATCATGCTCTACAAAAGTTCCCTCATCAGCTAAAAGAGCAATACGCTCCTTCACACCGATACGGATATGAAAACCACACTTTGGACATACATAGTTTTGGTTTTCAACCTCTTTATAGTACATACTTGAGTTACATGATTTACACTTAATCCAATGTGAAGATGCCTCTTCTACCGCAGGCTTACTCTCGAAAGTTTTTTGAAATAGATCTAATAAGTTCAAAGAAAAATCCTTAATTTATATAATTGTTTGCATTATACCTAATTTTTAACAAATAGCAGCTTACTTGATACCCTCTTCATCAAGTCTTTCCCATTTTCTACATGCACTATGGTGTCCCATATTGCACGCTTTTGCAAAGAGTCGCTTCGCTTTTGACTTGTTTTTCGGTATGCCTTTTCCCTCTTTGTACATTTTAGCAGCATTGTAACATCCATAGACATGTCCTTTTTTACAGGTATCTTCATAGATTGCACTTGCAAGAGGCAAATCTCTTATTACACCTCGTCCTCTGTAATATGATGTACCTAAGTTATAACAACCATTTACATCGCCACCATCACACCCTTTGAGATACATTTTACTCGCTGTATAGTAATCCCTGTGAACACCACCAACACCATTTTCCAGCAAAATACCTAAGTTTGTACATGCTCTTGCATCTGTACCTGATTGACAAACTTTATAGTAAAGTTTGGCTGCTTTGAGTTCATTGTAGTGCGTTCCAAGTCCGTTAGAGTAAATTTGGGCTACATTATAACAAGCACTCAAATTACCATTTGAGCAGGAGTCTTCCCAGATTATTCGCGCAAGTTTATAATCCTTATACTTATATGCAATATACCCATCATGAACTTTATCCGCTTGTAGATTCAATCCAAAAAGTAGTGCTACAGATAGAATGATTTTTTTCATAATTTCCCCTTAAACTAATATTGAGAACATTATAATTGAGAAAGGCTTAAAAGTTTATGGAAGAGAGAGAATTGCTCTACTTTTTGTAGAGCAATTTTTGTATAGTTACTATTTTAAAAGAGAGGCTGTGATACTTCTTGCTGCTTCACGACCATCATAAGCTGCCGTTACAACCAAGTCAGCACCGCGATAACAGTCACCACCAGCATAGATGCCAGCCGTAGTTGTCTCATGCGTCTCCTCATCAATAATAATCCCACCCCATGAGTTTGTCTCGATGCCATTTTCAGCTAGGAAAGATGGAACAACAGGATCAAACCCAAGTGACATTATAACAACATCTGCATTAATCCTTGTCTCACTCCCTTTAACTTCCTCCATGCGTTGACGACCATCTTCACCACGCGCACCAAGCGTAGTTTTTACATATTCAACTGCAATAGCTCGTCCATCATCGCCTAAAATAATCTCTTTTGGAGATGCCAAAAAGGTAAAATCAACACCCTCCTCCATCGCATTTTTATACTCTTTTTTACTTCCCGGCATATTAAACTCATCACGACGATAGAGACAGGTAACACTTTTCGCACCTTCACGCTTTGCAGTACGCAGGCAATCCATAGCAGTATCACCACCACCGATGACTACAACATTTAAATCTTTAAAGTCAAACTTTTTATCATACGGATGTTTAAAGTTTTTCTTCTGAATATTTGTTAAATAATCCATAGCAGCATATACATTTGGTGCCATCTCACCTGCTAACCCTGCACTCTTTGCCTTTGTAGCACCCACACCTATAAACATTGCATCATGTTTAGAAGCAATCTCCTCAAAAGAGATATCCTCGCCAACTTCACAGTTGAGTACAAGATGCATACCCGCTTCTTCAAGCAGTTTTACACGACGCTCTACTACTTTTTTATCAAGTTTAAAGTTTGGGATACCATAAGTAAGTAGTCCTCCTGCACGATCCGCTTTTTCATACATTGTCACAGCAATTCCAGAACGCAGAAGATAAGTAGCCACAGAGAGTCCGGCAGGACCACTTCCAATAACTGCTACCTTTTTATCTGTAGTAATCCCCGGAAAATCAGGCGTAAGTCCCGCCTTAAATCCCTCTTCCGTGATGTGTGTTTCAATACCACCAATAGTAATAGCACCATGCCCATCATTAAGCGTACAGTCACCCTCGCAGAGTCTGTCATGAGGACATACTCTTCCCATCACTTCAGGGAATGGGGATGGCTCATTTGAGAGTTTAAAAGCAAACTCTAAATCTTTCTCAGAGATAGATTTTAGCCATTGTGGAATGTAGTTGTGCAGGGGGCATTTGTTAAGACAAAATGGGTCACCACATTGGATACATCTATCACTCTGTGTAGCTGCATCATCACGGTCAAATACTTCATAAATCTCATTAAAATCTTTTACACGCTCAACGACTAATCTCTTCTCTGCATCAATTCTTTCAGTTGTTAAAAATTCTCTCATTATTAGTCTCCGTTCTCTAAGTTAAGTGGTAATTTCGTTAAATTTTTAGGTTTTACTAACCAGAAGTTTCTTACCTCTACTCTAAAGTTATCAAGTAACTCTTTTGCTTTTGTACTGTTTGTCTCAACAAGATAATCTTTTAAAAGACGCTTGAGATAGTGACGCGCTTCATCACCCTCATCTGTGTCAATTCTTACAGCTTCAACGAGTTCGTGGTTCACATTCTCTACAAACTTATGCTCTTTGTCATACACAAAAGCAATACCACCCGTCATACCAGCTCCAAAGTTAATACCTGTTTGACCAAGTGTAACAACAACTCCACCAGTCATATACTCACAAGCGTTATCCCCTGTTCCTTCAACTATCGCTAAAGCACCGGAGTTACGAACAGCAAAACGCTCACCCACACTTCCAGAGATATAGAGTTTACCACCTGTTGCACCATAAAGACAAGTATTACCACCTGCAGAGAACTCTTCACCCTCATTTTTCGATGTAATGACAACTTTACCGCCATGCATACCTTTACAGAGGTAATCATTTGCAACACCATCAAGATAGATAGAGATACCCGGAGTGATAAAAGCTCCGAGTGCCTGACCCGCTACACCTGTAAGATTAATAGTAATAGTATCTGGCTTGAGTCCATCATCACCATAATACTCTGCAATCTCACCCGCTACGAGTGCGCCAAAACTTCTGTGAATATTTTGAATCTCTCTTTGAATACGAATCGGTTGATCTGGTGATTTGATGGCTGCCATAGCCTCTTTGAGTACACCTTTTTCAAAAGCGTTATCATCAAATGGAGGATTAAAAGGCTGCTGACAAGTATCTACTCCCTCCTCTTTGTGAAGCACAGCACTAAAGTCAAACTTCTTCGCGAAATCATCCTCTTTTACTTTCAGCAAATCAACACGCCCTATCATCTCTTCCATAGTTTTATAACCAAGTTCAGCCATGATGCTTCTTACATCTTCTGCAAGGAGTGTAAAGTAGTTGATAACCTGATCAATATGCCCTTTAAAGAACTCTTCACGCAGTTTTTCGTTCTGCGTAGCAATTCCCACAGAACACTTATTTACATGACAGATACGCAGCATTTTACAACCAACAATAGTTAAAACACCCGTACCAAAAGCGTAAGACTCAGCACCTAAGAGTGCCGCTTTTACAACATCAAGACCGGATTTTAAACCACCATCAGCCTGCACTTCCACAAGACCACGAAGGTTATTTGCTTTGAGTGCATTGTGTGCCTCTGAGAGTCCTAACTCCCAAGGATTTCCAGCAAACTTGATGGAAGTAAGTGGTGCAGCACCTGTACCACCATCACCACCCGAGATGATAATCTTATCTGCATACGCCTTTGCTACACCCGCAGCAATCGTTCCAACACCCATAGTAGAAACAAGTTTCACAGCTACACGCGCCTTAGGATTTACCTGCTTCATATCAAAGATAAGCTGTGCTAAATCCTCAATAGAGTAGATATCGTGGTGTGGCGGAGGTGAGATAAGTGTAACACCCGGAACAGTATGACGCAACTTTCCGATAAGTGGTGTAACTTTATGTCCCGGAAGTTGTCCACCCTCACCCGGTTTTGCACCCTGAGCCACCTTAATCTGGATCTCCTCAGCACTTCTAAGATACGCAGGAGTAACACCAAATCTCCCTGATGCAACTTGCTTGATTTTAGAGACTCTCTCTGTTCCAAATCGTGCCTTATCTTCTCCACCCTCACCAGAGTTTGACTGACCACCAATTCTATTCATCGCAATCGCGATAGTCTCATGTGCTTCAGGGGAGATTGAACCAAGACTCATCGCAGCTGACGCAAAACGCTTAAAGATTGCCTCTTTTGGCTCTACTTCTGAGATATCTATAGGTTTTCTATCAGATTTGAGATCAAAGAAATCACGGATAAATTTGAGTCCGCGTTTGTTTACTAAGTTTTTGAGTTTCTCAAAATCCTCTTTCTTTCCACTCGATGCAACAGTATGGATAGCATGGATAACAGCAGGACCGAAGTCGTGATGCTCTTGACCTGTGTAAAACTTATAGTATCCACCAATATTAAGTGGAAATATCTTTTTAAATCCATCATTTTTAAATGCTGAAGTGTGAAACTTCTCTATACGCGCATCTATATCTTCATAAGTAAGACCAGAGAGTGCTGCATGAGATGTTTCAAAACACTCTTCAACTATCTCATTGCTCAAACCAATTACATCAAAAAGACCAGAGTTTCTGTATGATGCAATAGTTGCTATACCCATCTTAGACATAATCTTTAAAAGACCACTATTAAGTGCTGTGTGTACAGCTTTAAGTGCTTCATGACACGTAAGGTTGATAGTTTTTGATTTCTCTAATGTTACAGAGACTGTATCAAAAAGAACATGTGGATAGATTGCACTTACACCATATCCTATGAGTACAGCGGCAGAGTGAGAATCAACAACTTCACCCGTAACAGCTATCATAGAGACAAGGTGGCGTACTTTTGCTTTAAGAAGTGCGCTATTTAAGCGTCCTACAACCATAGCCATAGGAATAACTCTATTTTCTTCTGAGAAAGCTGTATCATCTAAGATAACAATGCGTGTTCCCTCATTTTTCACAGAGTCAATCACATCTGCAACTAAAACTTCCAATGAAGCTTTTAGGTCACTTTTATACGTTGTAGAGAATGTAGTGTTATGATAAAATGCCTGATATCGAGGAGATTTTTTATCGCCAAAAGACTTCAAAACATCTAGCTTCTCGCCAGTAATGATAGGACTGATAGACTTGAGTCTGTGTGCATGAGAAGGTATCTCATCTAAGATGTTATGCACCTCTCCAAAACCTGTGTTGAGACTCATAACAACTTTTTCACGGATAGGATCAATTGGTGGATTTGTTACCTGTGCAAACTTCTGTTTAAAGAAATCTGTAAAGTTTCTCTGTTTTTCTGAGAATGCTGCAAGTGGAGTATCGTCTCCCATAGAGCCAACAGCCTCTTTAGAGTCTCTAATCATCGGCTCTATAACCTGCTCTATCACCTCTTGAGTTACATTAAAAAACTTCTGCTTTTTTACAAGTGCATCTGCATCTACATTATCGTTAAAACTATACTGCTCCTCTACGTGCTCTTGAAGATATATCATATGTTCATTGAGCCACTTCATGTAAGGGTTTGATGATTTGAGATAGTCATCAATCTGATCAGATTTGAGAAGTTTTCCAAACTTCAGATCAAGTCCTAGCATCTCACCAGACTGCAGACGACCACGCTCTTTTATATCCTCTTCTGGGATGTCAACAACACCATACTCTGATGCGATTAAGAGGTTGTCATCTTTTGTTACGATGTACTTTGAAGGACGAAGACCGTTTCTATCTAGTACACAACCGATATAACGACCATCAGTTACAGAAAAAGCAGCCGGACCATCCCACGCTTCAAAAACTGTTGAGTGGTACTCATAAAAAGCACGCAGTTCTGCATCCATATGTGGTGCATTTTGCCATGCTGAAGGGATAACTGCACGAACAGCCTTAAAGAAATCCATACCATTTACTATCAAAAACTCAAAAAAGTTATCAGCTGATGCCGAGTCTGAAGAACCCGGTTGTAAAATAGGTAAGATACGAGCAATCTCCTCATCTGTAAAAACATCAGACTTGATAGATTCAGATTTTATCTCTACATTGATACGGTTCCCCTCTACGGAGTTTATCTCACCATTATGTGCAACTGCACGGAACGGTTGTGCCAAACGCCACTCTGGGAGTGTATTGGTTGAGAATCTTTGGTGAAAAAGAGAGAAAGAGATTTTAAAAGAATCATCTTGTAAATCTTTGTAAAACTCCTTGATATGCGTAGGCATAACAAGCCCTTTATAAGAGAGTACCTTTGAACTCATAGAGGCAATATAAAAATCTCTATCTTCTATAAGTGCATGCTCACACTCTTTACGAGAAAGATAGAGAAGTGCATCAAATCTATTGGTAGCCATAATAGAGTTTGGAGTGATTACAAGTTGCATAATATGCGGCAAAGTCTCAAGTGCCTGATCACCAAGTGCATTTGTATCTACTGGAACTTCACGGCGCATAACTACTTTAAGATCATTGTTAGCACATATCTTTTCCATAGTATCAAGGTATGCTAAATCTTTTGTAAAAACTGAAGCAACTGCAAACTGTGAAGAGAGTTCAACACCATTTTTTTCAGCCTCTTTGATAATAAACTCTGTCGGCATAGAGAGTAGCAAACCACTTCCATCCCCTGTTTTTCCATCAGCGGCAACTGCACCACGGTGCATCATACGCTCTAGCGCTGTAATCGCATCATTTAAAACCTTGCGAGAGGGCTTGTTTTTTATGTTTGCAACAAGACCAAATCCACAGTTATCTTTAAATGATCGTAATAAATCATGATGTTCAACCATTTTCACTCCTAAATTATAAAAATTTATATCAATTTCACTTATATTTAAGTTACTTTTAAAGTAACTTAGTCTATTTAGAGATTAAGTGTTAGATTATACTAAACAAAGGTTTAAAAAAGTATAATTTTTCTATAATTTTTTTAGAAAAAATAAAAAGTGTGTATTTAGGGAGCAGATTGTGAAAGGGTATATCATTAATCTTAATCGTGTAAAAGATGAAGATTTAATAGTCACGATTTTATCAAAGAATAACTTAGAAACCCTTTATAGATTTTATGGAGCGCGTCACGGTACTATCAATCTTGGATTTAAGATAGATTATGAAATAGAGCCATCTGCAAAGAGTACAATCGGACGACTTAAAGATGTTATACACATCGGTTACAACTGGATAAATGACTATAAACTGCTACGACTCTGGCAAGATTTCACCGGACTTTTCTATAAACACCTCAAAGATACCGAGGAGTTAGGAAGTTTTTACTTTGAACTTTTAGAGAATGCATCAAAGGAGTGGGGAAAACAAAACCCTAAAAGAGTCGCTGTAGAGTCCTATGTGAAACTGTTAGAACATGAGGGAAGACTCCATAAAGAACACTACTGCTTTTTATGTTCAAAGGAGATTTTAGGAGATATCTCACTCATTCGAGCCTATCTGCCAACCCACTATAATTGCACGCATACACTTAGTATAAATAAAGAAGCACTCGATGAACTCTACAAGATTAAATCTTCTCTTTTTTTAAGTGACAAAGAGATAGAGAGACTCTGGCTAGTTTTAATGGAAGGTTTTTAGAGTTCTCCTTAATATAATCCTGCTATAATTCGCACAGATTAGAATGCAAAAAATAGGAACAAAATCTATGTATATATATGACTCAGTTAAAAAAGAGAAAAGAGAGTTTATTCCACTCAAAGAGGGAAAAGTTAGTCTTTATGTTTGTGGACCGACTGTTTATGATGATGCACACTTGGGGCATGCAAAGTCAGCCCTTGTCTTTGATCTGCTTACCCGTGTGCTTCGTGCAAATGGTTATGATGTGACTTACGCGAGAAATATTACAGATATAGATGATAAGATTATCAAAAAAGCACAAGATCAGCAAAAAGAGATTAAAGAGATTACTGATTTTTATACAGACTCTTTTCATGCAGAGATGGCAGCACTTGGAGTCAAACGCCCAGATATTGAGCCAAAGGCGACAGAGTCACTTGAAGCGATGTTTGCCATGACACAAAAACTTATAGATACAGACCATGCTTACAGAACTGAAGAGGGAGATGTTTACTTTGATACGGCTAGTGATAGTGAATACTTGAGTCTCTCCCATCGAGTGCAAGATGAGGATGAGAGACAGGAGCGTGTTGTTAGTTCATCACTTAAGAGAAATCCTGCTGATTTTGCGCTATGGAAGAGTGTAAAAGATGACTCCATCACTTTTGACTCTCCATTTGGCAAGGGTCGTCCGGGGTGGCATTTGGAGTGTTCGGCTATGATAGAGAAACATTTGGCAACTGATGATGCACCCTATGCTATAGACATTCATGGAGGCGGAGCAGATCTGCTCTTTCCACACCATGAAAATGAGGCGGCACAGACCCGTTGCAGCTCCAACCATGCACTTGCAAACTACTGGATGCACAATGGCTTTGTAAACATCAACGGGGAGAAGATGAGTAAATCTTTAGGCAATAGTTTCTTCTTAAAAGATGCCCTTAAAGAGTATGATGGCGAAGTGTTGCGTTTTTATCTTCTAAGCACTCACTACCGCTCTAACTTCAACTTTAACACGGAGGATTTATCAACTGCAAAAAAGCGTCTTGACAAGATATATCGTCTTAAAAAGAGACTCTTTGGTCTCGCTGTAAATAGAGAAAAAACAGAGTTTCAAGAGCAACTTCTCAAACTGCTCAGTGATGATATGAATATCTCTGCAGCACTTGCCCTTATAGATGAGATGATAACAGTTGCAAATGAGACGCTTGATACTGCAGGAAAACATAAACTGCTCAAAAGAGAGACTATCGCTAATCTTGCCTATATCGAAGAGTTACTGGGGTTTGGTGTAAAAAATCCCTATGAGTATTTTCAGTTTGGTGTCGATGATGCAACAAAAGAGAAGTTAGCTGCACTTATAGCACAAAGAGATGCAGCAAAAAAGGAGAAAAACTTTGAGGAGTCTGATAGACTTCGTGATGCAATCTTAGCCTTTGGAGTAAACCTCATGGATACTCCAGCAGGTACTTTTTGGGAAAAAGTTTAATGACAATCCAAGAGTTACAAACACATATAGAAAAATCTGCATCAGATACATCACAAGAGTTTAAACGCCTCTTTCATGGTAGAGGAGGACTCTACGAGGGCTGGAGACATCTCACTATAGATAGCATAGATAAGATTTTAAGTGTGGCACTCTACTTTGAAGAGGAGAGTGAGAGCGAACTCTTAGAGATGTTACAAAAATTTGTAAATGAATCTCGATACACAACACTCGTTGTGCAGAGAAGATACCTCAAAGGTGCGCCGAGTAAAGTGCTTATCGGTGAGTTGGATAGTGATATTTATGTTGTGGAAAATGGTATAAAGATAAAACTCAATCTCCTTTCAAATAGAAATAGTGGCTACTTTCCGGATATGAAAAAGGGTCGTGAGTTTGTGCGTGAAAATGCAAAAGGAAAACGCGTCTTAAATCTCTTCTCTTACACCTGTGCCTTCTCACTTGCTGCCAAATTTGGCGGTGCTAGTGAGGTTATCAATGTTGACATGAGTAAGGGCGCACTCTCTACAGGAAAAGCAAACCATGCACTCAACACTATAGAGCCTCGTGGCATCAGCTACCTCCCTTACAATATCTTAAAATCCTTCTCAAGCTTAAAACGAAAAGGTCCCTATGATATGATTATCATCGACCCGCCTACCTTTCAAAGAGGAAGCTTTGAAGCAACAAAAGATTATGAGAAGATTATAAAAAAACTGCCACAGATTGCCGCAAAGGAGTGTATCCTACTCTCATGTCTTAACTCTCCAGATTTAGATAGCTCCTTTATCATAGAGATGATAGAGCGCTGGGCGCCAAGTTTTGTATTTGTTCAGCGCTTGGAAAATGTAGCAGAGTTCGCAAGCGCTGATGAGGAGAGAAGTTTGAAAAACTTAGTTTTTCAAAGAAAAATCTAATAGTTTAGCTTAATCATCTTCTCTATAAGTGGTGCTGCATACGCATTTTTAAATGCTTTTCTCTGCTCTTTAGTTAAGACTGAAAAAACATACTTAAAGAGTGCTGCTTTAGCAGCCATTCGTGCTGTATTTTTTTCACTAAGTTCACTAATGAACTTTTGCTCATTAAATGCATCATCCATAAAAGAGTCTATCGGGAAAATCTTCATTGCATTAATCTTTTTCATAGTTCTTTTATACTCAGAAACACCATCAGCGATTCTTTTTGTCTGTCTTGCACTCAGCCCAACCTGACTTACCGCTTTGACTACATCATCTACAAGTCTGTTTTGATGGTAAGAACCTCTTGTTTGCTGCATAGCATTACAAACATTTAAAGAGTTATTACACCCACACGACGCAAATGCTTCACTTCCTGAGATAACCACAAGTGCTACAGCACCAACTGCTAATTTTTTCAACATACCTAAACCTCCAAACTCTATTTTAAAAACTATACAGTATAATAAAATTTTATATAATAGAATAATCCCTCCCCAACAAATTCATCTCTAATATGTGTTAATTCTACTCACTTTTTGCTTTTTTGAGCAATCTCAAAAAAGTGTTGCATTACTTTTGCCACCACCTCATCTATGTACTCTTTTCTCTCCTGAGGTGTTGCAGCATGAGCATCTAACTCATCTGTTACTATCCCTCTCCAAACAATCTTTTTTGTTTTTGGATTAAGTGCATCGATAATGAGTTTTCCCTCTGTCCATTTGTAAGTAGTTGGCGTTGCCACTACCATTGCTCCTCCTGCATATCCATACCCAAATGGACCATACCGATACCCCGGATACCCTATCATTTGATAGTCCGTACGAATATCTGACATCTGTTGTACATTTACATGAAACACAAAAAGTAAATCTGCTGCTTTTTCATCTACTTCTTTGTAGTTATGCTTCTGAAGAACGCGCTTTATCGCATCTGTGATTCTGTCATTTACAAGTGTATTTTCCCCCATTCGTGAGCTATGCACTACTGCATAACTTTTTTTTCCGGAAAAATTGTATGCCGTATCGTAGTCACTATCTATTTTTAATGTCGAACAAGCATGCAACAAAAAGGCGAATAGAAAAATTGAAAATATTCTATACATTACACCTCCTCACAGTAAGTCGCCAATACACCCGATTTTATCGTATTATAGGTCTCCTCACCCTGCAGTTTTTTTACTATCTCTAAGGCAAAACAGATTGCAGTTGCGGGACCGCGGGATGTCATCACATTTGCATCACTTACAACCATTGCACTATCACCCTGATACCCCTCTTTATTTATCTCCTCTTCTACAGATGGATAACAGGTATATTTCTCTTTTAAAACTCCCGCTTTATTAAGCGCATAAGGAGCCGCGCAGATAGCTGCAATATTTTTTCCTTTTGCATCCATCTCTTGGAGTAGCCTCTGCACATTTGCATCATCTGCTAATGCATAGGTTCCACCCCAACCACCGGGTAAGACTATCATATCAAGGCTCTCTGCTGTAATAGTGCTTATCTCTATATCTGTTTGCACAACAATAGAGTTTGCACCTTTTACCAAAGATGAATCATCCAAAGAAGCAACCAAAACTTCCACACCACCCCTTCGCAGTATATCTATAATTGTAACTGCTTCTATCTCTTCAAACCCATTTGCTAATGGTACTAAAACTTTACTCATTCTCTTTCTCCTTTTTTTAACCCAATTATACACTTTATTTGACAATATTTTCTGCATCAGATATAATTTTACCAAACAATCGTTTGGAATACTATGGCAAGAAAAAAGACATCTAAAGAAGAGATTTTACAACACTCTATAAAACTCTTTAAACTCAATGGATACTACAATACTTCTATGGCAAATATTGCTGATGCCTGTGGGCTTATAAAAGGGAGTATTTACCATCACTTTAAGAGTAAAGAGGAGATTGGTTTAGAATCTTTAAAGTATATTCATAAATATTTTGAAGAAAATATTTATAGTATTGCATACAGAAAAAATTTATCCGGCCTCAAAAAGATAGAACTCTTTGTCAAAAAGACTGATGATTATTTTTTACATAGTGAAGGTGGTTGTTTATTAGGAAATTTAGCATTAGAGGTATCTTCTGAAAATATTTTATTTAAAGATGAGATTAGAGAGTATTTTCTAAACTGGGAAAAAGCTTTAGCACATATTTTGGAAGCAAAATATACTCAGAGTACATCTATAGAGTTGGCACAAGAGTATGTTGCATTAACACAAGGTACTATTATGATGATGACACTTTATAGTAGTTCAGAAAACTATCTCAAAGTTGGTCAAAAAATTATTGCCTCCATGAGGTAATTTTTTTTGTCCCTATAAAACAACCAATCGTTTGGTAGTTAAAGAAAAGGAAAAATCATGAAAGAGGAAAAAAGAGTGCCACTCCCTCCATTTAATGAAGAGAGTGCAAAACAAAAAGTAAGAATGGCAGAAAATGGCTGGAATTTAAAACAACCACAAAAGATAGCAATGGCTTATAGTGTCAATAGCAAATGGAGAAATAGAGATATATTTATCAACGGTAGAGAGGAGATAATCTCTTTCTTAGAACAAAAATATGCCAAAGAATTGGAGTACAGATTATGTAAAGAGTTGTGGGCATACACAGAGAATAAAATTGCTGTTCGTTTTGCTTATGAGTGGAGAGATACGCTAGGACAATGGTATAGAAGTTACGGTAATGAGAACTGGGAGTTTGATGCAAATGGACTTATGAAAGTTCGCTTTGCAAGTATAAACGATCTTAAAATCAAAAAAGAGGAGAGAAAACTACTCTGGAGTAGTGAGGTGAGGCCTGAAGAGTATCCCTCTTTGAGTGAACTTGGATTATAAAATTATTAGCTTAGTTTGAGTATAATTTACTTAAAATTTTATAAGTGAAGATAATGATAAACTATGAAGCTATAAAACCCCTACTTTTCAAACTCCAACCAGAGACGGCGCACCATGTTGCAGAGTGTGTGCTTCGTCTTCCAAATATTTGTCAGATTCCTTTCAATCCATTTTTAGAGTCACACTTTATCAATGATGCTATTTTAAATCAGGAGATTTTTGGTCGTACATTTTTAAACCCTGTCGGACTTGGTGCTGGTTTTGATAAAAATGCCACGATGATTCGCGGCATCCAAACACTTGGATTTGGATTTACTGAGATTGGGACTGTTACACCTAAACCGCAATCTGGTAACCCGAAACCGCGTATGTTTCGCCACATAGAAGAGGAGAGTATCCAAAATGCTATGGGCTTTAACAATGAGGGTGCCTACAAAGTTGTACAGAGACTTAAAAAGAGATTTCCATTTGCAACCCCTATCGGTGTAAATATCGGGAAAAACAAGGTTACACCTGAGCGAGAAGCGATTAATGACTACACACATCTTATAAAAACATTTGATGGGCTAGGAGATTACTTTGTTATAAATATCTCCTCACCAAACACTCCCGGTTTGCGAGACCTGCAAAATGAGGAGTTTATCACAAAACTTTTTAGTGAAGCAAAAGCACTTACAGATATGCCTATCCTACTGAAAATCGCTCCTGATATGGAGATAGATGATGCAGTAGCACTTACAAAAATGGCAGTAGAGAAAGGGGCAGATGGTATCATTGCCACAAACACTACTATTGACTACTCTCTAGTAAAACGCCCGTATGATATCGGTGGCATTAGTGGTGCTGTCTTAAAAGAGAAAAGCTTTAAGATATTTGAAGCGATTGCAAAAGAGTTATATGGCAAAACTGTTTTAATCTCTGTTGGAGGTATCGACTCTGCAGAGGAAGCATACAAACGCATCAAAGCAGGAGCAAACCTTGTCCAGATACTCAGCGGTCTTGTATTTCATGGTCCTGATATGATTATGAACATCAACAAAGGGCTTATAGAGCTCTTAAAAGCTGATGGCTATGCAAACATCACCGAAGCTATCGGGGTTGATAGAAAATGACAAAAATCATCCCTGCTTTGCTGCTGAGTTCCAGCCTTATCTTTGCATCATCATTTATAGAATATAGTGAGCCAAAAACAAAACAACAAAACCCAACAAGCGAGAAAATAACTATGCCATCACCACTACCAGCCTATGAAACGAAAACGCTTAAAAATGGACTACAAATCGTAGTCATCCCACTCCATAACGAAACAAATGTTATCAGTACAGATATCTTCTACAAAGTAGGAAGCCGTAACGAAGTTATGGGAAAAACAGGAATAGCACATATGCTAGAACATATGAACTTCAAGTCAACAAAAAACCTTCCAGCAGGAGAGTTTGACAAGCAAGTCAAAAGCATCGGAGGTGTCAATAATGCCTCAACAAGCTTTGACTATACCCACTACTTCATCAAATCAAGTACAGAAAACTTAAACACCTCCATAAAACTCTATGCAGAACTTATGCAAAACCTTAACCTCAAAGATGAGGAGTTTCAACCTGAGCGTGATGTTGTAACAGAGGAGAGACGCTGGAGAACAGACAACTCTCCACTTGGATATCTCTACTTTAGACTCTTTAACAACGCCTACCTTTATCATCCATACCACTGGACGCCTATTGGGTTTATGAATGACATCAGAAACTGGAGTATCGATGATATTCGTGATTTTCATAGAACCTACTACCAACCAAACAATGCGATTTTAATGGTAACAGGTGATGTAGATCCAAAAGAGGTCTTTAAAAAGGCAAAAAAAGCCTTTGGCGGCATCAAAAACCATGGTGCAATTCCAGAGGTAAAGTTTGTAGAACCTGAGCAAGATGGTGCAAAAAGAGTCATCATTCACAAAGATAGCGAAGTAGAGATGCTTGCTATCACTTTTCACATTCCTAACTTTAAAGATAAAGACCAAGTAACACTGAGTGTCATTAGTGAAATTCTCTTCTCTGGAAAGAGTTCCCGTCTCTATAAAGAGCTTATCAATAAAAAACGCCTTGTAAATAATATCTACGCTTACAATATGGAGAATATCGATCCGGGTCTTTTTATATTTTTAGCAACGTGTAATCCGGGTGTAAAAGCTGAAACAGTAGAGAAAGAGCTTATAGAGCAGATAGAGCTTATGAAAAAGACAAAAGTTACAAAAGAGGAGCTAGAGAAGGTAAAAATCAATACAAAATCTGACTTTATCTACTCTCTTGAGAGTTCGAGTAGTGTAGCGAATCTCTATGGAAGTTACCTTGTACGCGGTGATATTTCACCACTTATGAGTTATGAAGAGGATGTAAACAAAGTTACTGCAAAAAAAGTACAAAAAATTGCACAAAAATATTTTAACTTTGACAAATCAACAACAGTTATATTGAAAAAATAAAAAAATCGTATAATAATATTTACTTAAGCTAATAAGTAATAAACTAGTAATAGATAAAGTATTTAGTTCGTTTCTCTTTAGAAACAAAACTTAGGTGTTACAGATTATTACTTCGGTTTAAGTTGTAATACCTTCCTTGGGAGGAGATTATTATGAAGTCACGTTTATTAGCCTTATTCTTGGCATTTTTTATGGTTTTTGGTTATGTTGGATGTAGTAAAGATAGTGGTGGGTCTTCTACACCTCCAGCAAGTAGTGTTACAACTGGTGTAACGGGAACAGTAACAGATATGGAAGGAAATGCACTTAGCGGTGTGACTGTCTATAGTGAGGGTAACACTACTCAAACGGATAGTGATGGTCTCTACAGCATCAAAACTTCTGCATCTAAAAGTATAAGTGTGACTGCAGAATTTGATGGTTATGCACGAAATACAAAGATTGTCTCAGTCGCTCAGGATACTCTAAGTCATCAAGACATCAGACTTGCAAAAGTAGATACCATAACAACTTTTAATACTGCAGCTGGTAGCACACTCAAAGCAAAAGAGGCCACGATAGAGTTGCCTGTCGGTACTTACACACTTGACGATGGAACAACATATAGTGGGGATATTATCGCAAAAGCAACATACAATAGGGTTACTACTGTTAACGGTAGTGAAGCATATCCCGGAGAATTTGTAGGAGAGACTACAGATGGTGATACTAAAGTGCTACAATCTTATGGGTTTATCGATGTAACACTTCAAAGTGAGAGTGGTGAAAATGTCAATCTTGCTTCAGGTGCATTAGCAACACTTACTTATCCAATGGATTCAAATATTAAAGAGACTCCTGCAACTATTCCACTTTGGTACTTCGATACACAAAAAGGTATCTGGGTTGAAGAGGGGGTTGCTACTTATGATGCTACTACGAACTCTTATGTTGGAACTGTCGGTCACTTTAGTACATGGAATTTAGATGCTAAATTTGATGGTGCAGTTTTAAAAGGTTGCGTGAAAGATGCTACTGGAGTTCCTGTACCACAAGCTGATATCTATCTATCTACTGCAGGTTGGAGTAAACATATACTTAACAATGATGCAACTGGAAACTTTGAGTTAATCAATGCTCCTTCAAATATGACAGTCTCAATTTTGGCTAAAGTAGATAACTTAAGATCTCAAGAGCAAACTATAACGCTTTTGCCAAATCAAACAACCAATCTTAGCAGCTGTCTTGTTGTTGATGTGAATGCATCAGATCTCTTTGCAACTATCCAAGGAAAACTAGTAGATGGAGATGGTTATGCTATTACCGGACAGGGAGTATCTATCACTTCTGTAAAAGCTGATGGTACTACTGCATACCTTGGTAGTCCATACACAGATGATAAAGGTGCTTTTTCACTCTCTGTAAAACAATCCGACTTGGGTACACTTACCATAACCTCTTGGTACAATAATATACAGTTTGACAATAAATTTCCCCTCTTAAATACAACACAAAAAGTGGTGAATTTAGGAACTATTGAGTATGCTCTCTCCACCGTTAGTGCGTGTGTTACACTCAAAAAAGGATCTACAACATCAGAACAAGGGGTCACTACACTCCCTGATGGAACAGTTTTAAGTGATGGAACGACTATTACAACTGATGGTTACACAACATTTGGAACAAATGAGAGAGAGTTTTCAATCAATTCGCCATACAATGTGAACAGTTATAATCCTCAAGAGTTTAGTCCTAATGGTGGATATTTTACTTTCACTATACAAAGAGACAATCTTGCACATGATTTGTATGCACACACTTTCACAAAAACAACAAAAACAGAAGATACGCAATATGGTAAAATCACTACTACTACGAAAAACTATATTCTTACTGGTAAACTCAGCTTTTTAGCAAATACTTCAACAATTGACCTTAGTAAAAACTGTATTGAGCTAAATAAAATAGCAACATTGAGTACAACAGCGAAAGCTTCTCTATCTTCTAGTAATTCCAATGTCCACTTGGAAGTAAGCTTTTCACAGGATGATGGACAATGGGGAGAGGTTATTGCAGGAGAAAATGCGACAGCGCAATCACTCTCTTTTGATATAAACAAAAATGGTAAATATATCGTTAAAGAAGTAGTAAATGATTATAATCAAAATATTACTTTTGATGGAACAGTAAGCCTAACGGTAAATGGTCAAACATACACCATCACGCTTCCATCAAATTCTAGTAATAATACGCAACCATCTGAATGGTGGACTGCATTTAGCATAGAGTCTTACAACGGTTCCCTTAGTGTTACAAAAGTCAATAAAGCTTGGTAACCCTTAAGGAGGAGATATAATTTCTCCTCCTTTTTTCTCATATACAAAACAATATTAAAACTTTTTTGCTATAATTCCACCATTAATTTAAAGGCTATTAGATGAATATAGTAACTGGTTCTTCAACCGCACTTATAACACCATTTAAAAATGGAAAACTAGATGAGCAGGGTTATGCTACCCTCATTACAAGACAGATTAACAATGGTATGAACGCTGTTTGTCCCGTTGGAACAACGGGTGAGAGTGCTACACTTACACATGATGAGCATAAGCGTTGTATAGAGATAGCTGTAGAGGTTTGTAAAGGTACTTCCACTAAAGTTCTTGCAGGTGCAGGCTCAAATGCTACAGCAGAGGCGATAGAGATAGCAAAACACGCACAAAAAGCAGGTGTTGATGCAGTTTTTTCTGTAAGCCCATACTACAACAAACCATCTCAAGAGGGACTTTACCAACACTACAAAGCGATTGCTGAGGCTGTAAGTGAGCTTCCTTTTATGCTCTATAATGTTCCGGGGCGTACAGGTGTAGATATCTCTGCAGATACGACTATCCGTCTTTTTGATGATGTGAAAAACATCTATGGTGTAAAAGAGGCTACTGGGAGTTTAGAGCGTACAGTTGAACTTCTCTCTCGCAGACCTGAACTCAAAGTCTTTTCAGGCGATGATGCGATAGACTACCCTATTCTTGCAAATGGTGGAGCGGGGATTACTTCTGTTACTTCTAACCTACTCCCAGATATGAAATCAGAGTTAGTAAAAGAAGCCTTAGCAGGTAACTTTACACAGGCAAAAGCTATCAACGATAAACTCTACCCTATCAACTCTGTAATGTTTTGTGAATCTAACCCTATTCCCGTAAAAGCAGCAATGTATATCGCTGGACTTACGGAGACACTTGAGTATAGACTTCCACTTGTAGCGCCAAGTAAAGAGAATATGAAGAAAATCGAAGCAGTAATGAAAAATTACGATATTAAAGGATTATAAAATGGCAGAATTTAGCGGAAAGACTCTTTTCATCAGTGGTGGTACTCGTGGCATTGGTAAGGCAATTGTTTATGAGTTTGCATCAAAGGGTTGTGATGTAGCATTTACTTACGCTTCAAGTGCAGATACAGCAAATGAAATCATCGCTGATGTAGAGTCAAAATATGGCATCAAAGCAAAAGCATACAAACTTAATATCTTAGAGCCTCTCACATACAAAGATGTTTACAAAGAGTTTGATGCAGATTTTGACAGACTTGACTTCTTTATCTCTAATGCTATCATCTCCGGTCGTGCTGTCGTTGGTGGATTTGGTCCTTTTATGCGTTTGAAACCAAAGGGTCTTGGTAATATCTATACTGCTACAGTTGAAGCTTTTGTAGTGGGTGCGCAAGAGGCTGCAAAAAGAATGGAAAAAGTGGGTGGTGGAAGCATCATCTCCATGAGTTCAACAGGCAACTTAGTATATACTCCAAACTACGCAGGTCACGGCACAAACAAGGCAGCTGTTGAGACTATGGTCAAATATGGTGCAGCAGAACTTGGTGAGAAAAACATCCGTGTAAACGCAGTTAGCGGTGGACCAATCGATACAGATGCCCTCAAAGCTTTTCCTAACTATGAAGAGGTAAAAGCAGAGGTTGTAGCACGCTCTCCTCTTAGTAGAATGGGTGATGCAACTGACTTAACAGGTGCTTGTGCATTTCTCTGCTCAGAGGGTGCTTCTTGGCTTACGGGACAGACCATAGTTGTTGATGGTGGAACCTCGTTTCAATAAATCTTAAATAGGAGAGAAAAATGGAAAATTTATTTGAACAGTTTGAAAAAGTAGTTTATGATAATGATTTTGATAAATTTAAAGAGATGGTAGATGCTCTTGATGACATCAACATCCAAAATAAGTATGGATGGACACTTCTACACATAACTATCCGTCGTGATAGACGCGATATGGTCAACTATCTCCTTGAAAAGGGTGCAGATATAAACAAGGTAGATGGTGTAGGCTGGACACCGCTTATGGAAGCCATCATGGACGATATGCCAGAATTGGTCAAAATCCTCGTTGATGCAGGTGCAGATAAAACTATAATAAACCAGAGAGGTGCAACAGCTCCAATGCTCGCACAAAAATTTGGTCGCACCAATATGTTTGAATACTTGATGTAACACAAATACCTCGCACACATGTTAAAAAGGAGGCTTGAGACTATTTTTATAGCCACTATCCTCTTTTTTACAACTGTTCTTCTCTTTAACTTCTACAAATCTTATACTTTTAATCACAACCCACTTCCAAAGAGTTATATCAAACAGATAAATCAAGTAGAAGAGAATATTTTACAAAATATGCAAAAGAATTTTGGCTTTACATATAAGTTTCCTATCATTATCACAGATAAGATACATGGGAGGCTCTATGGGCTTACTTCTTATGCTAACAACCACATCACCATCTATCTCAATAAAAAGGTTATGAAAGAGAGTATGGCATATATTCTTAGCGATGTTATAGCGCATGAATATGCACACGCTCTTATGTTTAAACTCGGCTACATTACAGATGATGATGGTCACTCAAAACAGTGGCAAAATATCTGCAAAAAACTAGGTGGAAGAGAGTGCCAAAGATATGTGAATCAGCAAGAGATTATCATGTCAAAACTTCCATTTTAGAACAAAAATAAGAAATTTTCAAATATATGCAAAAAAGACTTGACATTAGAGAAAAAATTGTCTATAATTTCGGCTCATAAACAGAGAGATGTTTAAGAAAATACCGCGGAATAGAGCAGTTCGGTAGCTCGTCGGGCTCATAACACGAAGGTCGCTGGTTCAAATCCAGCTTCCGCAACCAATTTATTACTTTCAAATGTTGGGGTATCGCCAAGTGGTAAGGCATCAGTTTTTGGTACTGACATTCGGGGGTTCGAATCCCTCTACCCCATCCACCCACAACCTTAACTCCCATAAACTCGGACTTTAAACAACCTAATAACTTTCTCGGTGTCAAACTCGGTGCCATTTGGTGTCAAAAAACCAAACCCTATCAACTAAGCTACAAACTTACCCATAGTTGATGACTCAATTTTAGAAGATAATCCTTCCTCTAAAAATGAACCTCTCTTCTTCTCTTTACTTTTGATATATCTCGCATATACTTCAAGTGTAATAGATGAGTTCTTATGTCCTAGTGTATGAGAATATTGCAATATTTAACTTAATTAAAAGTAATATAATAAGAACTAAATGGATCTCATTTTACATAATATGCTATAATTAGTTAAATTAAAAAGCAAGGAGATTTTAATGGCTGTTAAACATATAAATGAAAATGCAAAAGAAGAGAGTGGTATTTTGCTATCTGGCAATGA
>JALWSY010000062.1 GCA_027083035.1 Sulfurimonas sp.
ATGTAAAAGATTTAAGTATAATATCAAAAGAGTATGTGGATTTCCTCACTAAAGATATGTCTAAAGAAAAATCTGCATCAAATTTAAAAAGTTTATTAATACTGATTAAATATTATTTATGGAGAGTTAAAAGGAAGTTGATAAAATGAAAAAAATACTGTCGTTGTTAGATAGAAAAACCTTACTCTTTTTGATTAAGATTTTGAATATTATACATAAAAAAAGCTATTCTTTGATGACTACATTAGGTGAGCAACTTGAAGGGGAAAATAGACATCCAAAACATAGAATAATGCAGTATAGAGAGTGGTTCAGTTCCAATATTAAGCAAGATTGGACTATCCTTGATATAGGAAGTAATAATGGTCATATGGCATATTTTCTATCTTCTAGCTGTAAGTTTGTATATGGTATCGAAATTTCTCAGATTATGGTAGATACTGCAAATAGAATATATCCAAGAGAAAATGTTGAATATATCTGTGCAGATGCAACAACTTATAACTATAATGATAAGCAGATTGATTGTGTCACAATGTCTAATGTGCTTGAGCATATAGATCAAAGAGTTGATTTTTTAAAGAAATTAATTCTTCAAATTAATTGGAAGAATGAACCTACTTTTTTGATAAGAGTTCCTTTGATTGATAGAGATTGGATGCCTGTATATTTAAAAGAGCTAGGTATTGACTATAGATTAGATAAAACTCATTTTATAGAGTATACTGTAGATGACTTTCAAGAAGAAATAAAAGAAAGTGGACTTAAAGTTGAAAGTTATCATGTACAATGGGGTGAAATATACGCTATTTGTAAAAGGGAAGCCCAATAATATGAATTTTAGAAGTCAAGTAAAAATACTAATATATAAAATTATTAATATTTTACAAAAAAATATGAATGCTTATGTTAGCTATTTAAAAAAAGATTATCGCGAATATAGTGACATAGAGGAGGCTGTTTTTGTAGCAAAAGATGGTCTGCAAATTTCCATATATAGAAATTATAGATATTCAGTAAAAAGGGTTTGGACATATTTTAGTGATTTGAATACTTTAAACATATTAAACAGTAAAAAGTTATTATCAACAAAAGAAACTGAAATATTTTATTCGTTTTTTAATACTAGAACTCTTACTACATCCTTAGAAGAGATTAGAGAATTTTCTAAAACTATTTTTGATAAAAATAGGGAACTTTTTATAAGTGAAAAGAGTGATGTTTTGAAACCTGAGTTGAATTCTATTAAGAAAACTATAAGCTATTTTGAAGCAGAGCATAGAGGAATGTTGAGTAAAATAAAAACATTTGCAATTACGCTTCCAAAAGAAAAAAGGGTGCTAGAGATAGGGTTTGTAAGTGGTGGTTACTCACTGTTTGCTTTAGAAAAACTGGGCTTTGAAGTCTCAGGAATAGATAACTTTTATGATGGTATAGATGAGGGGTTTGATACCTTACCAAATTATATAAAATCTACAATACATAGTAACGTAGATTTTAAGTATGGTGATATAACTAAAAAAACGCATTTTCTTGATAAAAGTGTAGATATAGTTTACTCGGCTAGTGTTTTAGAACATATAAATGACATAGAAGATGCTTTTGTAGAAATGAAACGAATACTTAGTGATGATGGTCTGTTAATACATAATTATAATCCATTTTTCTGTTCTAATGGTGGGCATGCTCTTGGTATAATGGATATGCCATGGGGTCACTTATTACTTGATAATGAAGATTTTTTTAAATATCTTCAAGAATTTAGACAATATGAGTATGATTTGGCAAAGGATTGGATGGAGCATGCTCTCAATAAAATATCTATCTCCCAAATGCAAAAAATTATAATTGAATCAGGATTTGAAATCTTAATGTGGCAAGAGATTGCATCACCAAAAAAACATATTGACTTATTAACGCAACCCTTAATGAAAAATATTTTTTCAAAATATCCACATATTACTTTATCTGATTTGATAACACAAAATGTATTTTTTGTAGCGAGAAAGGTAAAGTAAATGATTTTGGGCTTTTTCTTTTCAAGGAGTATGTCATTAGAGTTATGGGATGCACATGGTTTATTAGACAGAGAAAAGCTGATTTATGAGAAGCATTTAAATAGTAATCATTTCAAAGAGATTTACTTTTTTACATATGGCACAGATGATTTACGGTATGCAAGTAAACTGCATCATAAGATACATATTGTTCCAATGCCTAAAATGTTTAATAGTATGATAGGGAAAAACATATACTCTTTTTTACTGCCAATTATTCAAAAAAAATATCTCAAACGGTGTGATATTTATAAAAATGATCAAATGGATGGAAGTTGGAGTAGTGTGATATCCAAGATTTTATATAAGAAAGTACTTTTAATCCGTACGGGATTTACATTAAGCCTTTTTATGAAACAAAAAGGGGTCAAATGGAAAATATTAATAAGTAAGGTTATGGAAAAGTTTGCATATAAGCATTGTAATCACGCAACAGTTTCAAGCAAAGTCTCTAAAGAGTATATTTTGAAACATTATATGCTAAAAGATGAAGATGTATCTGTCTTGTATAATTATATTGATACTGATAAGTTTCTTCCATTACAGATAGAGAAAAAAACAAATAGATTATTATTTATAGGTCGTTTTGATGCACAAAAAAATATTCATAATCTTTTATATGCAATGAAAGGTATTGATTTTGGCTTAGACCTATATGGTAGTGGTAGTATGAAAGAAGAATTAATACAATTAGCAGATAGATTAGAATTGGATGTTAATTTTTTTGATAAAGTAAGAAATAATGCTATGCCAACAGTACTCAATAGTTACAAATACTATATTTTACCCTCATTATATGAAGGAATGCCAAAGACTCTGCTTGAAGCAATGTCTTGTGGATTAATCTGTATTGGTTCTGATACGCTTGGGATTAATGAAGTTATCGAGGATAAAAAAAATGCTTATTTAATTTCAGGATTTACATCGGATGCTATACAAAAAGTTATAGTAAATGTATGTAATATTGCGGAAGATAACGATGAAATTGTAAAGGAAGCAAGAAATACGATTTTAACAAAATTTTCCTTAGAAACGTATGCCAAAAAAGAGTATGAAATATTTCATTCTATGGATGCAGCATGCCATTGATTTCTATTATTATGAGCGTGTACAAACCAGATAAAAAAGGTCTGTTTAGAACAGTTAAAAGTGTTTTAGAACAGTCATATTTAAAATATGAATTTATAATTATTCAAGATGATGTAGAAAAAAAAACTGAAGATTTACTAAAAAAAATTAACGATACGCGTGTTGTTATTCTCAAGAATAGCGAAAATTTAGGTTTAGTCAAGTCTTTAAATAAAGGTCTTTCATGTGCAAAAGGGGCATATATTGCAAGAATTGATGTTGATGACTGGTGGGAGATAAATAAATTAAAGCTTCAGCTCGAAGTTATGTTAAAAAAAGATTTAGTTTTAACGGGAACACAAGTCAACTATGTAGATGTAAATCTAAATCCTTTAAAAAAATATAAAACACCATCAACAAATGAATTTCTTAAAAGTGTGCTAGAAAGTGGGAAAAATCCTTTTACCCATTCAAGTGTAATGTTTAAAAAATTTGATGGAATATCATACAATGAAAATGCGTTACATACGGAAGATTTCGAATTATGGTGTAGATACTATTTTTTAGGAAAGATGGAAATACTCCCTATTTATTTAACAAATTATGTAATTGATACAAATGGTATAACTGGTACAAAGCGCTACTTGATGTTTATAAATGCTATGAAGGTATATGAACGTTTTATGTATAATCTGCAAAACAATAAAGCAAACCTTATTAAAGATGGATTAATAGAGGAACCACAACGAGAGATGTCTAGTCAAGAACTTTTATTTTCAAGATATTATTCAAAAGGGATTAATCATGCTTTTAAGGGAGAAAAAATAAAATATTATTACTTCTTAATTATTTCTTTATTACTAAACCCAAAAATTATTTATTATAATTTAAGGAAAAAATATATCTATTATCAATATAAATTTTTAAAATTATGATACAATCTTATATCTTGAAAATTGAGAGAATAAGATGAAGTTTTTTGTTTTTATTACATTGTTCCTTTCCCTTTTAACTGCTTCTGTAGATATAAACAGGGCAGATGTAAAAGAGTTAAGTAGTTTAAGTGGAATAGGTATTAAAAAGGCTCAGAGAATTGTGGAATATAGAAAAGAAAAAGGTTGTTTTCATAGTGTTGAAGAGTTCACAAAAGTGAAAGGTATAGGCAAAAAAACGCTCGATAAAAATAGAAATAAAATTATTGTAAATCAATGTAAATAGTTATTAGGAAAATAAAAGTGAATAAAATTAAAGAACTTATAAGTGTTAGTGAAACTCGTGTTACTCTGAAGTATTTTTTACTTTTGATGTTTATAGCTTTTTCTTTTAGTGTGTCTGTACGCTATATATGGGTAGATACATTTAGTGGTTATGATGCATTTAAGTGGAATAATGAGTTGATGATAAATACGAATGATGGATATTATTATGCAGAGGGGGCGCGAGATATCCTTACTGGAACACATCAAGAGCATGATCTTTCGCCTGTGGAGACTCCTCTTGCAATTGTAACAGCATTTTTAGCAAAACTACTACCTATATCTTTTGAGACATTAATCTTATGGATGCCCGGAATTTTTGGCTCATTTTTAGTTTTACCTATCATGCTCATAGCAAGAGTTTTTAGGCAGGATATACTTGGGTTTACAGCAGCACTCCTTGGCTCTATCGCTTGGAGTTACTATAATCGCACGATGATTGGGTATTATGATACGGATATGTTAGTGGTTGTACTCCCAACCTTGGCTGTTTGGGGTACGCTCTACGCTCTCACGAAGGAGAAAGTCCTTGCATTAATTTGGGCACCACTTTTTGCTCTTTTAGCTATTCATTGGCATAGTGGAACCATAAATATCGTCAATGGTGTTTTTATAATGACGCTGCTCTATACGCTGATTTATGAGCGAAAAAATCTTTTTTATTATAAATTTTTAACCGTATTCGTACTTGTTTTAACAACGCTTCCTTTTTTACTGAAAGGTATGCTTGTCGCTGCTATGATCGCCTTCTTTTACATAATGAAAGATAAACTTGCTGATAAAGCTATTATCTTTGTAGCGGTTGTAAGTGCTATAGTTTATCTGATATTTGGTGGATTTGATTGGATAATGAGCGTATTGCATAATACTTATGTAACGCGACTTATGGCAGATGACACTATAGACTTTGCATCACTCAAGTTTTTTGCTGTAGTAAATACAGTAAGAGAAGCTGGACATATCCCATTTGAGACATTTGCAAATCGAATTAGTGGGGATACTACGACATTTATTATAGGCACTATAGGGTATGTTTTACTTCTGATAAGATATAGACTTATGCTTATAAGTTTGCCTATGGTGGTACTAGGGTTTTTCGCGCTTCAAGGTGGGTTGCGTTTTACTGTTTTTGCTGTGCCTTTTATTGCTCTTGGTACAATGTATTTTATTTTTCTAGTTGCAGAGAAACTTCAAAAGCTCTTTGATGCAAAGATTGCACCTTATGCAAAATATGGAGTTATTTCACTTTTAACTTTCTCTGTTCTTTATCCAAATATAAAGCATGTTATTGAGTATAGAGTACCGACAGTATTTACAAAAAATGAAGTACAGGTTTTAGATAAGCTGGGAAAAATAGCCTCGAGAGAAGATTATGTAATCTCTTGGTGGGATTATGGATATCCTATCCGCTATTATGCTGATGTAAAAACACTTATAGATGGTGGAAAACACTCTGGCGAGGCTAACTTTCCTGTTGCTTTTGCTTTAACTGCACCACAGATAGCTGGTGCAAACATGGCAAGACTTGATGTTGAGTTTACAGAAAAAAGTTATAAAGATAATTGTGGTACATCAATTAAATGTATGCTCAAGGCATATCATGCAAAAAATCCAAATGAATTTCTCAAAGCACTCAACAATAAAAATATACAAAGACCTCAAAAAACAAGAGATGTCTATTTTTACCTACCAAATAAAATGATGGGAATTTTCCCAACGGTTGATATGTTTAGCAATATAAATATAGTAACAGGTAAGAGTCGTCAACGACCATTTTTCTACATGACTAAGAATTACAAAGAACAAAATAATATCATCTATCTCGGTAATAATTTGAGTATTGATAAAAAAGATGCAACAGTAAGCATTAATGGAAAAAAAGTACAAGTGAACTATTTTATTCATACTTTTTATGATAATCAAGGTGCTTATAAAGTAGATGGAAAACAGATTAATAATCAATCCCCTATATCTGTAGTATTTATGGAGTCTCTGCATCAGTTTCTAGTCGTTGATAATAGGGTGTTGAACTCTCTTTATTTTAGACTCTTTGTACTTGAAGATTATGATAAAGATCTTTTTGAACCTGTTATCTCATCGCCACTCGCTAAAGTGTATAAGTTAAAGATATAGTTTCGTGTGTGCAATAGCAGGAGTTTTAAACTGTGACTCTGTTGATTTAGAGCTTCTAAAGGATGTTTTGCATCATAGGGGCCCAGATGAAAATGGGGAGTATAGCTATAAAAACTTAACACTCTTGCATACCCGCTTAGCGATTCAAGACCTCTCTTGTGGGCAGCAACCTTTTCTCCATGAAGATTTTGTAATCGTTTTTAATGGTGAGATATATAATCACTTAGAGATACGAGATGTATATCTCAAAGAGTTCTCCTTTAAAACCCACTCAGATACAGAGACTCTACTCTATATGTACATTAAGTACAAAGAGAAGATGTTTGACGCACTCGATGGAATGTTTGCTTTTGCCATCCTAGATAAAAAAGAAAACAGACTTTTTCTTGCACGAGATAGAAGTGGAAAGAAACCTCTTTATCTTTACAAAAATGAAAACTCTCTACTCTTTGCAAGTGAACTCAATGCCATAAAATCTGTTGTACCAAACCTCGTTATAGATGAAGAGAGTATTGCTGCTTATCTGCGAAGTGGATTTTTCTTTAAAGAGAAAACTCCCTATAGAGATGTAGAAACTATTCTAGCTGGACACTATTATGAGTTAAATTTATCTACTTTAGAGATAAAAAAAGAGCAATATTTTAATATTTTAGACTTTTATACAGAGGAAAAATTACTCTCTTATGAAGAATCAAAAGAGAGACTCGAGAGACTTCTGCATAGAAGTGTAAAAGATAGACTACTCAGTTCAGATTTAGAGGTGGGTGCTTTTTTAAGTGGGGGAATAGACAGCTCCCTTGTTGTCGCCATTGCAAGCGAGTACGCAGAGAAGCTAAAAACTTTTACAGTACGCTTTGATGGTGCGTACGATGAGTCCTCTTTGGCACGGCTAACGGCACAGAAGTATGGTACACAACACTATGAGTTGGATATCTCTATGCATCTCAAAGAGGATATAGAGAAGATACTGCTCAACTACGGGATGCCCTTTATGGATAGTAGTGCAGTCCCTAGTTACTATGTGAGTGCAGAGGCAAAAAAGTATGTAACGGTTGTTTTAAACGGTGATGGGGCAGATGAGCTTTTTGGAGGTTATAGACGCTATGTGCCTCTTAAAAATGGTTGGATTAGCATTGCCCGTAAGTTGTCATCTCTGCTGCATATTTTACCCCAACCACACAACAAGAAATCTATCTACAATTTTGCCTATAGACTCCTAAGTATCTCCTCTAAAGAGGGGTTAGATTTTTATCTGAGTGCTACGGTTGATATCTTTGAAGATAGTTATGGTTTGAAAGAGAATGCTCTTTTGGAGCGGATGGATAGTTTTGTGCGAAGTATGCAACTTGACCCACTCTCCACAATGCTCTATCTTGATTTTAATATGCTGCTCTTCTCTGACCTGTTAGTGAAGATGGATATCGCGACCATGGCACACTCTTTGGAGGGAAGAAGCCCATTTTTAAGTAAGTATATACTTGAGTTTGCTCCAACGTTGCATAGTGATTACAAAATCAAAGGAAGTACAACAAAATATATCTTAAGAGATTTGGCAAAAAAATATCTTCCATCAGAGTTAATAACCCAGCCAAAAAGGGGGTTTGAAGTACCACTTAAGTCTTGGGTGGAGCATGAACTCAGAGAGAATATTTTTGATAAACTAGAAAAAAAAGAGAGCTATTCGAGTCATTTTATTAGTAACTCCTTTATCCAAAAACTGCTGCATAAAAAAGTGAATGTCTCAGAGGAGAAGCGAGTGAAAATGCTCTGGACTATGTATGCTCTGGAAGTTTGGAAGGATAACCAATAGATGAAAAAGATAGCTTTTCTCTCTCACCTTGACCTAAATCTCTACCTGTTTCGCCTTCCCATAATGATAGAACTCGTAAAGCAGGGTTACACAGTATATGCCATTGTCCCTAGAGGAGAGAAGTTTGCACTCTTTGCACAGCATGGTGTGATTGCACTAGAGTATGAGATAGAGAGAAAGAGTCTCAACCCTCTCAAAGAGCTTCGTACTATTTACAATATTTATCAAGTAGTAAAAAGGCTTGATTTAGATATATTGCAAAATTTTACGGCAAAACCAAATATTTACGGCTCTATAGTGGGCTACTTTGCAAAGGTGCCTCTGCTTGTAAATGCAGTAACTGGACTTGGGAGTTTTTATCTGAGTGAGAGCAGTAAAGCACGCTTTGTGAAGGGTATTATGGAGTCTCTTTATAGAGCAGCGAATGCAAAGGCAGACTACTGCATCTTTCAAAATAGTGATGATATGCACTACTTTATCCACAAAGGTTTAGTTGATGCACCAAAAGCGGTGCTTATAAAGAGTTCAGGAATAGACACTACGATTTTTAAGCCCATAGAGAAGAGTAGAGAGTCTAATGATGCAGTTGTTGTGTTGATGATTGCACGAGCTATCTGGCATAAGGGGATAAGAGAGTATTATGAGGCAGCTGCGTTACTCGAAGGTGAAAATATCCGTTTTATTCTCATAGGCGATACGGATGAGGGGAACCTCTCTTGTGCGGATGCAGCATTTTTACAGAGTGGCAATGTTACTTGGCTTGGGCATCGTGATGATATACAAGAGCAGATAGCCAAAAGCGATATTTTTGTGCTACCAAGTTACAGAGAAGGAGTACCACGCACACTTCTTGAAGCAGCCGCGCTTGCTAAACCAATCGTGACAACGGATGCTGTTGGGTGTAGAGAGGTGGTAGATGATGGGAAAAATGGTTTTTTAGTTCCTGTAGGAGATGCAGTAGCTCTGATGCACAAGGTAAAAGAGCTTGCTAATGATGCAACTTTACGAGAAGTTATGGGCAAAAATGGTAGAATAAAGGTGCTTAAAGAGTTTGATGTAAAGATAGTTGTACAAAAATATTTGGATATATATGAAAAGAGTTTTTGATTTTACTTTAGCTTTGGTGTTAATAGTGCTGTTTTCGCCTCTTTTTTTGATAGTTTCTTTGCTCATTTTACTTAAGATGGGCAGACCTATTCTCTTTAGACAGCAGCGCCCCGGGTATAAAGAGAAGATATTTGGTATCTATAAGTTTAGAACTATGACGAACGAGAGAGATGCCAATGGAGAACTGCTCCCTGATGCACAGCGACTCCTTGGAGTAGGGAAGTTTATCCGTAGTACGAGTCTCGATGAACTGCCACAACTCTTCAATGTTCTCAATGGTGAGATGAGTTTTGTAGGTCCTAGACCTCTACTTATAGAGTATCTACCTCTTTACAATGAGCAGCAGAAAAAGAGGCATGATGTCAAACCGGGCATCACAGGCTGGGCGCAGGTAAATGGGCGTAATGCTATTAGCTGGGAGCAGAAGTTTGCTTATGATGTTTGGTATGTAGAGCATCAATCTTTTTGGCTTGATATGAAGATACTTTGGCTTACCTTTTTGAAGGTGCTTAAAAGAAGTGATGTCAGCTCTACTACATCAGTAACAATGGAAAAATTTCAAGGAAGTAAGAATGTCTCAGAGTAATCGTTTTAGCAGTTGGAAATACCCTGAAATACGTGAAGGAGAGCCAACAAAGTATAACTGGGTAGTACAAAATCTAGATGGGCTGCAACTTGGTTTTGCAACGGATATAGGAGCTTTTACATATATCAATGCAAAGTATGGCGTAATCATAGAAGAAGCCGTACAGATAGGTTCTCATTGCTCTTTGTATTCACTCTCAACGATTGATGATAAAAAGGGTAAGATTCATCTCAAAAAAAATGCCCGTATTGGGAGTCACTCTACTATACTGCCGGGTGTGAGTGTGGGTGAAAATAGCATTATAGGAGCGCATAGTTTAGTCTTAGAGGATATTCCAGACAATGTAGTGGCGTATGGAGTTCCAGCAAAAGTGGTAAGGAGTATCGATGGCTAAAGAGAGAATATTTCTATCAGCTCCCCACATGAGCGGTAAAGAGCTTAGCTATATAGAGAAGGTCTTTGAGAGTAACTACATAGCACCACTTGGGGAGTATGTAGATAAGTTTGAAGCGAGTATCAAAGAGTACACCGGAGCTAAAAATGCTCTGGCTGTGAGTAATGGCACGGCAGCTCTGCACTTAGCACTTCGCATACTTGGAGTAAACGAGGGAGATGATGTCTTGGCATCCACATTTACCTTTATAGGCTCTGTTAATGCTATTTTATACCAAAGGGCAAATCCTGTCTTTTTAGATAGCGACAGAGCATCATGGAACCTCTCGCCGGAGTTGTTAAATAAGTATCTGCTAGAGTGTGAGAAGAAGCCAAAGGCGTTGATAGTTACTCACCTCTACGGGATGAGTGCCGACATTGAAAAGATAGCAGATATCTGTAGAGTACATGGGGTCTATCTCATTGAAGATGCCGCTGAGTCTTTGGGTGCAACTTATAAGGGAAGACATACGGGAACCTTTGGTGATTTTGGTATCTACTCCTTTAATGGCAATAAAATTTTAACAACAAGTGGCGGAGGGATGCTTGTAAGCGATAATGAAGCGTATATTAAAAAAGCACTCTTTTACGCTACACAGGCAAAAGAGCCCTTTATCCACTATGAGCATAAAGAGTATGGCTACAACTATAGAATGAGTAATGTTCTCGCTGCTATTGGGGTGGCACAGATGGAGGTGATTGAGGAAAGAGTGGCAAAAAAACGGGAGATATTTTCATGGTACGAGGAGTTGCTCTCAGAGATAGAGGAGATAGATTTTATGCCGGAACTCCCACACTCAAGGGGAAATCGCTGGCTTACAGCTTTGACTTTTCAAAAGACTGACCCTTTAGATGTTATGCAAGCACTCGAATCGATAAATGTAGAGTCACGCCCTCTTTGGAAGCCTATGCACATGCAAGAACTATTCAAAGGAGCAAGAAGCTACCTCGATGGTACAAGTGAAGCACTTTATAAAAAGGGACTCTGCCTTGCGAGTAGTACCACTATGAGCAGAGATGATGTGGTTGCAATTTGTGATACTATCAAAAATGCTTTGGTGGAGTAAGAGGATGCAGTTATGCTTTTAAAACCATCTGTACGTAAAAGAAAGATTTTTTTTATATTTTTTGATTTTGTTATTATTACTCTCTCAGTTTTTTTAGCATTTGAATTGCGATTTGATTTTGATATACCAAGTCATCATGAAGATTCTATCTATATAACTATTGCAATTTTGACTTTTTTGAGAGTCTCTCTTTTTTATTACTTTAGAATCTATAATATAAGCTGGAGGCACTTTAGTTTTCGAGATACTACAGGTTTAGTATATATTACAATCTTCTCTACACTTGTTTTAGTAGGTATCTCCTATCTACTTCGCTCAAGTGAGTATGTTATCCCGCGCTCTATTATCCCTATAGAGTTTTTTATATCACTTTTTCTGTTTTTAGCCCTGCGAGTCACTAAGCGTCTCTACTTGGAGGGGCTAAGAATGAATGTAGATGGAAAGAGTACGATTATAATAGCAACACTTGATAAAGCAAATACAATACTTAGAACTATAAATAATCAAGGAAGTGGTTACTACCCCATAGCCGTAATTAATGCAGAACATCAAAATATTAAGCTCAACGGTATAGAGGTGTATAGTTTAGATACCTTTATAAAAAAAGACATAGAGTGCGAAGTAGCTATTATAGACGAGTCTGTAAAATTAACAGACAGTTATGAAAAACTGAATAAAATCGGTATAAAAGATATCAAAGTTGCGAGTGATTATGGTGATTATGGTGCAGCGATTAAAGATATCTCAGTAGAGGATTTGCTTGCGCGTCACCCTCAGGATTTAGATAAAAAGAGAATAGAGGATTTTATAAAAGAGAGAGTTGTTCTCATAAGTGGAGCAGGAGGAAGCATTGGAAGTGAGATAGCACGGCAATGTGAGCGATATGGCGCAAAAAAGCTTATTTTACTTGATAATAGTGAGTTTAACCTCTACTCTATTTCAGAAGAGATACAGAGTGTAGAAACAGTGTGTGTGATGCAGAGTGTCGTTGCTTTGGATCTTTTAGAGGAGACTTTTAGACGCTATACTCCTGAGATAGTCATTCATGCAGCAGCCTATAAGCATGTGCCTTTAGTAGAGGCAAATATAAAAGAAGCTATTCTTAATAATATAGTAGGTACGCAGAATATTATAGATACTTCCATCAAGTATGGGGTAGAGAAGTTTGTAATGATTTCAACAGATAAGGCAGTACGCCCGACAAATGTTATGGGAACAACAAAGCGTATTTGTGAACTCTATGCACAAAACTCCAATGGAAGAGGCACGGACATAGTAGCCGTCCGATTTGGTAATGTTCTTGGATCGAGTGGGAGTGTTATACCGAAGTTCAAAGCACAGATTCAAGCTGGAAAAAACATTACTGTAACGCATCCTGACATTACACGCTACTTTATGCTTATACCAGAAGCGTGTGAGTTAGTCTTACAGGCTGGTGCTATTGGAAGTGGGGGAGAGATATTTATCTTAGATATGGGTGAGCCTATTAAGATAGTAGATTTAGCGCAAAAGATGATAGAGCTGAGTGGGAAGCAAAATATCAAGATAGAGTTTACAGGATTACGTCCCGGTGAGAAACTCTATGAAGAGTTGCTTATAGATGAGAGTGATGCGAAGACGGAGTATGACTCTATTACTGTAGCAAGTCCAACACATTATGATATAGAGAAGTTACGCAGAGATATAGAGGAGCTAGTAGGGAGCGAGAATCTGCTTGAAAAACTCCAAGAGATTGTTCCGGAGTTTAACCACCAGAAAAATCTCTAATAGATTACACTATAGTGTGAGCTATAAACTCTGTTTCATTCTTAATAAATCCAAGTCCACACGCTTCATACGCAAAGAGAACAGAGGCATCTAAGCCCTCTGCATCATCAAAACCAACTAAATAGGGCGAGTCAGGATAGAGTTTTTTGAGTATATCTGTGATGCCTTTGGCTTCAAAGAGTGCCGTATAGGCTGGGTTAAGTATGATGGCTTTTTGGTTTTTCATAATCTCTGTAAGGGTTACAAGCAGCTCAGGCTCATCATGTGCCAGTTCACTCCATCTGTAGTGCTTGTACCAGTACTCAAACTCTTCACCCTCGCTTGTAGCTATGCCATCTGCACCAAAGTGTACATTTTGCAGGTACTCAAACTCTGTCTCAAATCCTGCATCATCAGCCATTTGCTGTAAAAATTGTACAGCTTTCTCATCTGCTGCATTTTCAGCCAAAGATGAGAAGAGAATCCTCCAGCCATCATAGCGCTCCTCAAAAAGAGAGGTCTCATCAAAGAGTGTGATAAGCCTTTTAAAATTATCACTCACTCTCTCATAGACCTCATTGTACTGCTGCTCTGTATCTATGCCTCTTGCTTTGAGTGTTTCATACTGATAGAGTGCAGTTTCTAGAAGATAGTGGGGTGCATCGGCTTCAAAACCTTTGAGTCGAAGAGGTTTGCCTTCTAATCCGCCACTCAAAAGAACTCTCCCATAGATATGCCAATGCACATCATTCTCCCAACTCTTTTTAATAGCCTCTACAAGATTAAAAGGGATGCCAATATCAAAAAAGAGATCATTCTCAATGATATAATCAGCAGCTTCGACATACATATCATAGAGCGTATTTGCTGCATCATAGTAGGCTTGCGCATCATGTTCTTTGACCTCTAAAAGAGTATCGCTCATCTTAACCACCGAAGAAGCCTCCGCTCTTTGCGCTTGATTTTTTAGCGCCGCCCCCAAAGAAACTCTTTTTACTAGAACTCTTTGATGCAGAGGATTTTCCTGAAGCAGAGCGACTATAGGCACTTCTGTTTGCACTTGAGGCGTTTCTTGAGAAGCTTTTGTTATTCATAAGTGCATTACCTATCATATTTCCAAGCAGACTCCCTGCGGCAACGGCAAGGATAGTTCCTGCAAGTCCCATTCCAGCACTTCCTGCACCCTCTTGGAGTGTCTCACTTGTTCCATTTTGCACCTTTTGGTACTCCTGCTCAGCGAGTGCTTTCATCTCATCTTCATTCATAAAGCGCTCTTGCATATTACCATTTGCATCATACTCACGAATGATAGCACGGCTTGGTCCCTCTGTCGGCATCTCCTCAACAACGACATACTTTCCATTTGGCTGTTGCTCTATGACTAAAAATCTGTTTTTGCTCTCCTCTTGAGGCGCTTCACACCCTGTTAGCACACTCATCATTAAAGCACCTGTAGTTCCTAATAGTACATTTTTTGTTATATTACTCATTTAATCCACTCACTATTTTATTTTTATCAAGCTTGAGAACTTTTTTGAAATTATAGTCATAAAAAGTTACAAACTCTCTTCCCTTGTAGTAAATCTCTCCATAGTAGGAGAATTTATCTGTTTTGATGTGAACACCCTTACGCATAAGGAGTGCCTCTCCAACGCGCTCCCCAACACCCTCAAAAAGTGTTGCAAAAGTAAGGATGGTTAAAACTCCTACAATACTCAAGGCAATTCTGTTTGATGTATAGATGATAAGATAGCCAAGAGTAAAGGAGAGTGCAAAAAAGAGTATAAAGTTTTGATTATCTACAAACAAGATATTGTAATACACATCAATATCATGCTTTTTAATATAGTTCAAATCTATTCCCAAAAAAAGAAAAAAATCAAGTATAAAGGTAACAAACATACCACTTAAAATTGCTTGAAATACTTTACTCATCGAAGCCTCTCTTTTGTGTGGTTGTTGAGCTTAATGAGCCTTGATGCACTCCCTTCAAACAAACCATCTCTATTTTGCACTATTATATCAGCTTTTGCTTCACAAAAGCTCAAGGAGAAGTTCTTACCACTCTCATTTGCAGATGTGGAGTAGTTCCACACAGTAGTTCGTAGTATGGAGGAGTCAAGAGTATCTTGTGCAACTCGGAAGGCTCTGTTTTTTACGATAAAAGTGGTTTTTTTCGCGCGTCTAATAGCGCTTTTTTCTCTATTTGGCAGACGGATTCCAGCTGCTTTGAGTGCTTGAAAGCTTTTATAGACAGTTATGAAGGGCTTGGCGTCTGCACGAGACTTTATCTCTCTGAGTCTCTGTGCATCTTGAGAGAGAAAACCGACAGTTGTGTCGGTTTGTGTGAGGATAACCCTCCTGCTTATAGCAGAAAGTCTTGAAGTGCTGTTGAACTTGACCAATTGTCATTATCCATTTCATCTAAGGCTAGGATGAGCGCTCTTGCTGCACTGAGTGTTGTAAAGTATGGGATGTTGCGTTTGAGTACCTCTTGGCGGATGACTATAGCATCTTTTTTCGATGTATTGTTGTCTGAAGTATTTATCGCCATTGCTATCTCATCATTTTTCATGCTGTCTTCTATGTTTGGACGCCCCTCTGAAATCTTCAAAACACGCTCACACGCTATGCCTGCTGCACTAAGTGCCTCTTGTGTTCCTTTTGTAGCGACGAGTTTAAAGCCATGCCTAATAAGTCCTCGCCCAATCTCAGCAGCATGTGCTTTATCTGCATCTACAAAAGAGAGGAAACAAGTGCCACCATCTGTAGGGATTTTGTTTCCAGCACTCAGTTGTGCCTTTGCAAAAGAGATACCGAAGTTAGAACTAATCCCCATAACTTCACCCGTTGACTTCATCTCAGGACTTAGTACAAGATCTGCTCCATAGAGTTTATGAAATGGAAAAACTGCCTCTTTTACTGAGACATGTCCTTTGAGTTTTGGACGGCGCAAACCATTAACCTCTTCAACGATATCATACTTGTCATAGTAAGCAAGCGAACTTGCAAGAGACTCTCCCATCATCACGCGTGTTGCCACTTTTGCTAGAGGCATCCCCGTAGCTTTTGAGACAAAAGGAACTGTTCTTGATGCACGAGGGTTTACCTCTATAAGGTAAATCTCATCTTGGTAGATTGCATACTGCACATTCATAAGTCCAACGACTTTAAGACCAAGGGCGATAATCTTTGTCTGCTCCTCTACCTTCTCTATCATCTCTTGTGTGAGATTGACAGGAGGAAGTGAACAAGCGGAATCTCCCGAGTGAATCCCCGCCTCTTCGATGTGCTGCATAACAGAACCGATATAAACCTCGTTACCATCTGAGATACAATCCACATCAAGCTCTATCGCCTGATCTAAAAACTTATCAACCAACACAGGCGCTTCGTTACTTACAGAGATAGCAAGATCCATGTACTGCTTCAGCTCCTCTTCACTATAAACAATACGCATTCCTCGACCACCAAGAACAAATGATGGGCGTACAAGTACAGGATAGCCAAGTTTCTCAGCGATGACAAAGGACTCCTCTTTGGTACGTGCTAAGCCATTTGCCGGTTGCTTGAGTCCATGCCGATTTACAAAATCACTAAACTGCTCTCTATCCTCTGCTAAATCGATGACTGCCGAAGGTGTTCCGGAAATTTTTGCCCCTATCTTTGTGAGTCCATCAGCGAGTTTGAGAGGCGTCTGTCCTCCAAAGTGAACAATGATGCCATCTGGTTGCTCATTCTCTATAACCTCACGCACATGCTCAAAGTCAATAGGCTCAAAGTAGAGTACATCGGAGGTGTCATAATCTGTAGAGACTGTTTCAGGATTACAGTTGTACATAATAGACTCTATGCCCATCTCTCTAAGTGCAAAAGCAGCATGTACACAGCAGTAGTCAAACTCTATACCTTGACCGATTCTATTTGGTCCACCACCTAATATAAGCACTTTTTTCTTATCACTTACACGATTCGTAACATTTGGCAGTTTTGTGATGTTTGTTGTTGAGTAGAGGTAAGGTGTAAGTGCTTCAAACTCTGCAGCACAGGTGTCAACCTCATTAAACTCTAAAGAGACACCAAGTTTTTTTCGTGCATCATAGACTTCACTCTCACTCACAGCATGCTCAGAGTTTTTCGTGATGAGTTGTGCGATACGCTTGTCTGAAAAACCATCCACTTTGGTAAGTCTCATAAACTCTGCATCAAATAATATCTTATCTGTGATAGTTGCTTCTGTTTGAATCATCTCCTCCATCTGGTAGAGAAACCATGGATCAATAGCACAGGTATCAAACATCTCCTCTACACTCATACCACGGCGAAACCCTTCTGCTACATAGAGGATTCTCTCTGCATTTGGACGACGAATCTCATGTTTGATAAAAGAGTCATCTGCATCGATTTCATCAAAACCACACAGACCAGTCTCTAAAGAGCAGAGAGCTTTTTGTACAGACTCTTTAAAAGTTCGCCCAATTGCCATAACCTCTCCAACAGACTTCATAGAGGTACTGAGTGTATTTTCTGCTTCTGGGAACTTCTCAAAAGTAAAACGAGGTACTTTTGTAACCACATAATCAATAACAGGCTCAAATGATGCTGGTGTACCTGTGATGTCATTTGTTATCTCATCGAGTGTAAAGCCGACTGCAAGGAGTGTAGCTACTTTGGCAATAGGATATCCCGTTGCTTTTGATGCAAGTGCTGAGGAGCGAGATACACGAGGATTCATCTCAATAACAATCATACGACCTGTTTGTGGGTCAATGGAGAATTGAACATTTGATCCACCCGTATCCACACCAATCTCACGAAGGATATCAAAAGAGGCATTACGCATTCTTTGGTACTCTTTGTCGGTAAGTGTAAGGGCAGGTGCTACGGTGATGCTATCTCCCGTATGGACACCCATTGGGTCAAAGTTCTCAATAGAACAGACAATGATGCAGTTATCCGCCTTGTCGCGGATAACTTCCATCTCATACTCTTTCCAACCAAGCAGAGACTCCTCGATAAGGATTTCACTCACAGGAGACTCATCAAGTCCACGAGCTGCGAGTTTTTTAAACTCATCCATGTTGTAAGCGACGCCAGAACCACCTCCAGCAAGAGTAAATGATGCACGGATGATGATTGGGAAGCCTATTTTGTTTGCCGCTTCAAGTGCATCATCCATATTGTACGCGTACATGGAGAAAGGCAGATCCATACCAATCTTAATCATCGCCTCTTTAAAAGCACTTCTATCTTCACCTTTGTTAATCGCTTCAGGGTTTGCACCTAAAAACTCAACACCATCAAGCATTCCTTTCTCGTACATACTCATAGCGACATTAAGTGCTGTTTGCCCACCCATAGTAGGAAGGACTGCATCAACATTCTCATCTTTGATGATTTTAGCGATGATATCCTCTTTAATAGGTTCAATATAAGTTCTATCAGCAAATTCAGGATCTGTCATAATTGTTGCTGGATTAGAGTTTATAAGCACAACACGATAGCCTAACTCTTTGAGTGTTTTCACGGCTTGAGTACCAGAGTAGTCAAATTCACAAGCTTGACCGATAATAATCGGACCAGAGCCTATAAGTAAAATAGTTTTTATATCGGTGCGTTTTGGCATTTTTTACCTTTAGAATAATCTTTAAAAATTTAGAGATTATAGCCAAAAGGCACTTAAAATTTGATGAGAATTTTAATAATGAAAGGTATATATGAGTGAAGCGAGTCCTGAATAGATAAGATTTTCTTGAATAATTGGGCTTTTTTGTGCAGATTGTGGAAGTAAATCTACTCTTAGATTGAACAAAATAGAGAGGTTCTCTGTTATAGGACGCTCTATATATGTCTGTAATCCAAGTTGAAAACCTGCATCTGCCTTGTAGTAATCATAAGTTGTTCTCTTCGCCTCCTCTTGTGTGATACCATAGTAGTAATCCATAAAATCTTCAGACTGATAACTTATGATAAAACTTGGATAAAAAGTAAACTTTTTGTAGCTATATTTATCACCGACTTCAGCCTTAATGAGCCATGATTCATACCTCTTTAGTAGGTCTGTAAGTGCCATCACTTCTATATACTTTCCATCTGAAGCGGCACTAAATGCAAGACCCCCTTCAAAGGTTGTCTCTCGCTCATTTAACCCTTTGAGTGCATCTGAATCGGTTGGTTTATAGCCAAAGGGACGAGGTTGCGCCGTAAGTGAAAAGCCCCATGCTAAATCTTCACTTTTATTGCCTAAAAAGTAGAGACCTGCGCGACTCCAGCGTACATAAAAAAGAGAGTTGTCAAAAAAGATAACAGGAGAGGGGACTATGATGCTTTGTGCATCTGTGTAAGGTTGAGTCTGTATATAGGCACCAAGACCGAGGGTTACTTTATTTTGAGACTCTTTTGCTTGTAAAAATGGAAGCATAGTGAGTAAAAAAAGTAAAAAAAATCTCATCGAGTACTCCGTATTATATGAAAGTAGTTTGGGTTTTGTGCTTTGTAGTATGGCAGAATGATAGCATTTTGGTACCCTTGCGAAGAGGTGACAGAGAGAACTTTACCAACTTTAAGTCCTTTAAAAAAGATATTGTCTAACCCTGAAGTAATCACTTCGTCGCCAACGGCTATGTGAAACCAAGCGGGTATAAAGTTTACGATGAGATTTTCTTGCGCATTTCCATGCACTATTCCGGGTGCATTCTCCACGCCAACATAAACAGCATAAGCACTTTTTATATCTCTGTTGAGTAGCGCAAGAGGACGCTCATCTTGATTAATTACAATACCCGCAGCAAGCCCCTTATAAACAAGACCATAAATTTTTGAACTGTTATACTCTGGGACATCTATCCAAACTCTATTTGCATCACCAAATTTAGCATAGGAGATAGTGCGAACAAGAGAGACTTGAGGGTTTGTTGTGAAGTTGGAGTCTTGCAGTTTATAGAGATCATTTATCTCATTTGCCAACTCTTGCATCATCAGATGATCTTTTTCACTCTTTTTTAGCTCTTTTTTGAGGCGTTTTACCTCTTTTGCTTGAAAAAAGTAGGCATCAATTGCATCCGAGATTGATTCTATAGTAGAACGATAACTGCTTTTTATGGTGTTAAGAGATGTAAGGAGTGGTGCCTGAAGTGGAGTAGTATAAAAAAAAGCGCCCACGAGGAGCGCTATAGCAATGAGAAAGGAGAAGAATATCTCTTTATTCATTCTCAAAGAGTTCTTGTAGTAAATCTATCTCTTCAAGAGCTCTACCTGTTCCTTTTGCAACAGCTAAAAGAGGTTCATTTGCAACAAATACAGGTATTTTTACAAGGTTTGAGAGGTATTTATCTAGTTGACGAATAAGTGCGCCTCCACCTGTTAGGATAATACCGTGGTTTACAATATCACCTGCTAAATCAGGTGGCATCTGCTCTAAAACATCGCGTAGAGCCTCTGCTATCTCTTTGAGTGGCTCTTTCATCGCATCTCTAGCATCTTCGCTTGTAAGTTCTACAGAACTTAGTAGCCCCTCAACTTGGTCACGACCATTAATTGTCATAAATAACTCTTCATCAAGTGAAACAGCAGTTCCAATGTTGATCTTAATATCTTCAGCGACGCGCTCACCTATAAGTAGGTTGTACTTTTTACGCACATAGTTGATGATGCCCATATCTATCTTGTCTCCTGCTGTACGGATAGACTTTGAGAGTACAAGACCTCCAAGAGAGACCACACCTATCTCGGTTGTACCACCACCTATGTCAACTACTAAGTGTCCTTGAGGTTCACGAATATCTACACCAGACCCAATAGCCGCGGCCATAGGTTCTTCGATGAGAAATACCTCTCTTGCTCCAGCACTCTGTGCTGACTCTTTTACCGCCTTTCGCTCAACCTGTGTCAGACCATAAGGAACACAAATAATAATGCGAGGTGAGATAAGGGAACTTCTTCCATGTGCTTTTTCAATAAACTTACGAATCATCTTCTCTGTCATATCAAAATCAGCAATAACACCATCTTTCATAGGGCGAATTGCTTTAATGTTTCCCGGTGTTTTTCCAACCATCTCTTTTGCTTCATGTCCAACAGCGAGAACTCTTTGTTGCCCATAACGTTCCGTTTTTACTGCTACCACAGAGGGTTCATTGATAATAATGCCGCGTCCCTTTGCGATTACGATAGTGTTGGCAGTCCCTAAATCTATAGAGAGGTCATTTGAAAAAAGCCCGACGATTTTATTAAATATCATATATCTACCTTATGCTGTTTTTTTTACTGTTTTTTTGACATACATTGGTTCTGCGTTGTTCTCAATGACATCTTTTGTGATGATTACTTCATATCCAGAGTACTCCGGAAGCTCATACATGATGTCAATCATATTTTCCTCTAAAATTGCACGAAGACCGCGCGCCCCTGTTTTTCTCTTGATAGATTTTTTAGCGATTGCAAGGAGTGCATCCTCTTCAAAGATAAGCTCTACATTATCAATGGAGAAGAGTTTTTGATACTGTTTGATAAGTGAGTTCTTTGGTTCGGTTAGGATTCTGACCATATCCTCTTCACTAATCTCATTTAGTGATGCAATAATAGGCAGACGACCTACAAGCTCAGGAATAAGACCAAAATGAACCAAGTCATCAGGCTCAACCATATCAAAGGTAGGCTTTTTCTCATCTTTGGTTTTCTTCTCATGACCAAATCCAAGAACATTTTCACCCTGTTTTCGCTTTAAAATCTCCTCTAAACCATCAAAAGCACCACCACAGATAAAGAGAATATTTGTAGTGTCAATAGATGTAAACTCTTGATTTGGATGTTTTCTTCCACCCTTTGGCGGTATATTTACCGAAGAGCCTTCAATAATTTTAAGGAGTGCCTGCTGTACACCCTCTCCAGAGACATCGCGAGTGATAGAGCGGTTCTCGCTCATTCGAGCGACTTTATCTACTTCATCTAAGAATATAATACCTTTTTGTGCTTTTTCAACATCTCCGTCCGCTGCTTGGATGAGTTTAGTTAAGATATTCTCTACATCTTCCCCAACATATCCAGCCTCAGTAAGACTTGTCGCATCGGCAATAGCGATGGGTACATTTAAAACTCTTGCTATAGTCTGCGCCATAAGTGTTTTTCCAGAACCTGTTGGTCCGATGAGTAAAATATTTGATTTTGCTATCTCTGTATCATCATCTGCTACTTCATGGGTTTTAAAGATTCTCTTGTAGTGGTTATAGACAGCAACGCTTAGCAGTTTTCTTGCTCTCTCTTGCCCGATAATATAATCACCCAAGAAAGTATCTAACTCCTTTGGTGTCATTAGTTTTCCAACTGCGTCAGTAAGCTCTTTATCTTCACTACTAGGTGCCACACTCTCATCACCAAACATTATCTTATAGGCTGAGACTACACAGTTTTTACAGATGTAAACACCGTTGCCAGCTATTAGGGGATTTACTTCACTCTCTGGTGCATCACAGAAACTACAGTGTCTATTTATCATATATTTTTTCTCTCAAATGGGATTCCTCGTTTTGTCTTTAAAACGAAATTACATAAATCATTTACATAGTGATTTGTTGTACTCTCAAGTAGTGTACTTGCGCTATCTTTAAGTGGCTTACCTGACTCAAAGAGTTCTCTATAGGCACTTTTTAGGGCATTAATATCATCACGCTCTAAGTGACGACGTAACCCTGTTAGGTTAAGACCTCGTAAATTCGCACGATTTCCCTCTGCCATACAAAATGGAGGGACATCTTGAGCAAGCGCTGAAGCCCCTCCTATCATCGCATAGTCACCAATGTGAATGAACTGATGAATAGGGGTCATACCACCGATGACCACATAATCACCAAGCTCTACATGTCCGGCAAGTGTTGCAGCATTTGCTAAGATGCAGTGGTTGCCAATGATGACATCGTGTCCAAGATGTACATATCCCATAAAAAGGTTGTGGTTTCCGACTATGGTTTTACTTCCACCCCCCTTTGTCCCGGGATTAAAAAGAGTAAACTCTCTTATGGTGTTATCAT
>JALWSY010000063.1 GCA_027083035.1 Sulfurimonas sp.
TAATCATCCGCACCCACCTCAAAACCTTTAGAGAGTGAGGTAATATCATTTAATGAGGTAAGAAAGATACAGGGCGTTGTATTTCCACTCTCTCGTAACATCTTTAAGAGTTCAAAACCATTTGGTTTGGGAACATTAACATCAAAGAGCATCAACTCAAAACTCTGTTCTGCTGTCACATCAAGTGCATCCATTCCATTTGTGCAGAGATGCAGCGTATACCCTGACGCTTCAAGAAGTTCTACAAGGGTCTCAGCAAGGATTTTATCATCCTCTAAAAGAAGTATCCGTGCCATCTACTCCCAATCCTCAAACTTAGAGTTCGCGTGTTTATCTTTTTTATATCGTCGTGCATTTTTTGATTTCTCTAGTTGGTTTGAAGCGTAGAGAAGCTCCTCTTTTACGTTCTCAATATCTTCACTCGAATCCTTGTAAGAGATCATCTTCTTTACTAGATTTTGCAGATCTTTAAGATCTCCCTTGTAGAGGTCTATCTCTTCTGTACGATTGAGTAGTTTAAGTGAGTTCTCTATCTTTTTATCATAACTTGCGTGAGTCAGTTCAGAGCTGTTTGTCAAAAAAGAGACCATCCCCTTATGAAATCTCTCCAAAGCACGAATATAACGGAGTCTGTTTGCGTTGTTGATAGCTTTTTGCGATGCCATTTTTACCCTATTATTTTATTGTTGATATAATTATACACTTTATTTTGGAGAAGAGTTTGAAAAAAATTATTTTATTACTAACACTACTGAGTGTGACACTCTTTGCAGAGGTAAAAAACACATACATGACAAAAGAGTTACTCAACTCGGGTATTCCCATCGTTGATGTGCGAACACCGGGAGAGTGGCGAGAGACAGGACTTTTAAAGGGAGCTATTCCTATCATGTTTTTTAATGAAAGAGGGGGCTATAATATCAACGCCTTTTTAAAAGAGCTCAATGCAAAAGTAGATACATCAAAACCTTTTGCTATTATCTGTCATACAGGCAGTAGAACCTCTATGATAGCCCCTTGGATGAGTGAGGAATTACACTACAATGTCATCAATATTCAAGGTGGTATGGAGTACGCAACAAAGGGCTTAAAACTCAAAACATACCCATATCTTAAATGAAAATCCCCACACCTCTAAAATTTCTCTTCTACCTGACACTACGGATAGTCATCACCTTCGCGGTGTTGGGATTTTTTATCTTTTTACTTTGGGGATTTTTGTATCTTATTTTTTATTAGATACAAATTACAGCAGCGACTTTATAACATTGCTCACACCTTGATGCAGGTTGTAGTTTGCTATTGGGAAGTCCAAAAATTCATCTTCAAGATTGACGCTGTATCGAGAGAGGTAGGCACCAAGTAGTTCTAAGTCTATCTCTTTATAACGCTGAGTAGTTGCATCATCTAAACTTGTTCGCAGAAGTCTCCCCTCGCTGTTTGACTTTTGGAGTGTAAAGGCGAGTGTTTTTAAGCTTACAAAATCACTCCATTCCAAAAAAAGTTCAGGAGTCAGCTCCTCTTGTGCCTTTCCCTGTGCATCAAAGAGGAGATTATTATCTCGCAGGGGTACAAGTACACTTAAGATGGCACGAGAGAAAGGAGCGACCTTGTCCGCCCAAAACGGTGACTCATTACGCGCTTCTAACTCTTTTGCTATCATACTCACAATCTCTTCTACAGTTGCACTTTTAAAAAGCTCATAACTCTCTGGTTTCATATCTTCTCTTTTATAACAAATTTTTTCAAATTATACACAGTTAAGCTAAATCACATTTTTTTACTTACAAATCCTAAGCTACTTCTCAAATACTACCTTTTTATCTTCTATCTTCATAATCCTGTCACAATACTCAAGCATCCTATCATCGTGTGTTACCATCACTATAGCGACATCCTGCTCAACCGCTATCTTTTTGAGCATCTTTACCACGGCTGTAGAGCGGCTCATATCAAGTGCTGCTGTTGGCTCATCAGCTAAGATTATCTCAGGGTTATTCATCAAAGCCCTCGCTATGGCTACACGCTGATTTTGTCCACCACTAAGCTGACTCGGCATTACACTCTCTTTATCGGCAATATCAAAATAGTGTAGCAACTCTCTCGCTTTTGCCTGAGACTCCTTTGTATCTACACCATTTGTCTGTGGTAGCAGAGTCAAATTGTCCATTATATTTAAAAAGGGAATAAGATAGTGTGCTTGAAAGATAAAGCCTATCTTCTCACGGCGTATCTTTCGTGTCTCTTTTGTAAGCCATCTGTTCTCATAGACCTTCTCATCTCCTAGATAGATAGTACCGGAGTTTGGCTCATTCACACACCCTAGCATCATCAGCAGGGTTGTTTTTCCTGCACCGCTTGGCGCGATGAGGGCTACAAGTTCTCCTTTGTTTATGGTAAATGATGCATCATGGATGACATCAACAAAGGTATCCCCTCTGCCAAAAGATTTGTTAAGATTTTCTACTTTTATCGCTTGATTTGTACTCATTTTATCCACCTATGGCAGCTGTCGGGTCTGCACTTATCACTTTTTTCACACCTATAAATGATGCAAATATAGAAGCTATAACGACTATAATAAAAAGCATTAGGGCATCAGAGGCTTCAAGTTGGACATGTTTTGGAAACTTATCGTAGATAAGGTGTGAGAAGATATTTCCAAAAACAAATGCCATAACTCCTAAAAGGAGTGTCTCCTCAACTATCATCTTCACTATGGTAAAGTTTGGCAAACCGATGAGTTTCATGATAGATATCTCCTTCATCTTCTCAAGTGTCATTGTGTAGATAATCAGCGCAATAATAATCGTTGATACACCCACCAATATAACCGTAAAAAGTCCTATCTGCTTTGACGCCTTCTCTACAACAAACTTTGTTAAAACCTCTTTTTGCTTCGCTCTGGTATAGACACTTTTATGCAGCCATTTCTCAAGCTCCCCTGCGACACTATTAAGAGTATAAGTTGGTTTTACAGTAGCGACTATAGCGTTGACAAGATGTCCATCTCTGTTTATGATGCCTCTTGCTCTGTCTGTCTGAACACGCTTGTTTGAGTATGTAAACTGTAACTCCTGTGCATCTTTTAAAGAGAGATAGACTAAAGGGTCTCCCCCCGAATTTACTGTACCATGCGTCACACCTACAACTGTGTAAAAGTTTCTCCCAAGCTTTATCTTATCGCCGAGCTTAAAGAGTGTCTTATCACTCACGACTATCTCATAATGCTCACTCTTTAACACCCTTCCCGCTATTAGTCGATGTGGATTTATGGGATTTATCGCACCATAGATATCATACCCTATAGCAAGTGCAGATATCTGCTTCTCTGCTTTTGGCATCTGTATATTTTGAAAAGTAATTGCTTCACATTTCTCTATTGCATCATATCCTTTAAGTGTATATTTCAAATCTTCATGAATACGCGAAGCCTCTGCAAAGGGTCCAAGTGTACCCTCTTGTACTATCCATAGATCAACATCCAAATCCTTTAAAAGCACCTCTGCATCAGCAATCATCCCACGATAAACACCAATCATAATAAGCACAATCCCAAGCAACATCCCAACACCCATGGCAGTTACGGTAAACTTTCCAAGTGTGTGTCTGATATCCTCTTTTGCTAAGTGTATCATAGGTGTATTCTCATCCCATTACTCAGTGATTTTTTTCTCGCATCAGGAACAATTATCTTACTATTTTTCTCTATATTACTGACTGCTATTTCACTTGTAGAGTGTCCTACCTCTTGGAGTTTTACAAACTTAGCATGTCCCGCTTCAGCTACCCAAACACCCATCTCACCAGACTCTTGAACAATCACACGCAGCGGTATCTTCACAACAGAGTGCAATCTTTTCACCTCGATCTGCACCTCTGCTTGTTCGTTAATGTAAAACGGTTTTGGAAGCTCCAAAAAAGCCACATCAATGCGTCTCTCGAGAGTAACTGCATCACTCATAGGCTCTATCCTCTGCACAACACCTTTGTATGCTCTCTGTGGCTCTGAACGCAGACGAATCTCTGCCTTTTGTCCCACCTTTATCTCACGGCTTACACGCTCATCTACCTTTGTCTCCACCCACAGCATTGATGCATCAACTATGGTAAAGATTGGTGCAGTTGGCAGAACATTTTGTGCCACTTCTGCACTCTTAGAGACAATGTAACCATCACTTGGTGCGTAAACTTTTAAGCGTTCTAAGCGTGCCTTAATGACATCAACATTTTTCTGCGCTATCTTTGCAGCTGCTTTTGCAGAGCCTATACGCGCCTTTGTAGCTTGAATGGAAGCAGTTATACTCTCTAAATCTGCCTTTGCCTTGTCATACTCCGCATCCGATGCATACTTCTCATTTTTAAGTTTTGTATATCTCTCATATGTTGTCTCTATAAGTCGCTTTTGTGACTCTAGGTTTGTCACTTCATCTTGCAAGGCATTGATATCATACTTACTTTTATTAAGTGTTGCCAACATCACCGCTAACTGCTCAGGCAGATCCACACCATCCATCTCTATAAGCAGCTCACCCTTTTTCACCCACTCACCTACATCATGATGCAGAGCAATAATCTTTCCGGCACTCTGCGCACCGATAGTGTAGATATTTTTCGCACCCACATTTCCAATGCCACCAATACGCACCTCTAAATCACCAACACTCGGCGTTATCACTTCAAATGTACTCTTTGGTATGTAAACTTTTGTGTAAAAAAGAGCGCCTAAAGCGCCTACAATTACTATGCTTATGAGGTATTTTATATATCTGTTCATTCTACTTTTCCTTCTAAATATTCTAATCTATGAATCGCGCTGCTACGCTCATACTTCGCACTTAAGAGTCCCAACTCTGCATCAAGCCTTAAAGCAATAGCATCTAAGACCTCTATATATGTTGCAAGTCCCTCTTTGTAGCGTGCTTCTAAAAGATTGCTCGTGCTAGTGGCTGCTTGGAGTTGTGCTTTTTTTGCTTCTATAGTGTTTGCATAACGCTCAATATCGATAAGCAGAGCTGCCACCTCCTCTTTGAGTGCTAAGCTTTTTGAGCGAAGTGTCGCTTCGGATATCTCTTTGTTTAGCAAAGCCTGCTCCACATACGCCGATGTGCGTCCACCTGTGTAGAGAGGGACATTGAGCGTTACTCCAACAACTGTTGCATCATACTTATTAAGTGTGTTTTGATGTAGATAGGAGGCAACTGCATCAATAGAGCCATAATGTGTTGCTTCTATAGACTTATACTCCAAAGCACTCTTCTCTACACCTATTTTCAACGCTTGCAGTAGTGGAGATGAGGCAAGAACACTCTGCGTATCTCGGTGAATCTCTGCATCAGCAAAACCCTCTTGCAAGGTTACATCTTCTGATACCTCTTGCCCTATATATAAAGAGAGTCGTGTTCGCGCCTTCTCAAAACTCGCCTGAGAGATAGCAAGATTATCTTTTGCGAAGTAGTATGCCGAGAGAAAACGGGTAGCATCTGCAGAGGTCTTGAGTCCATGTTTTACAAAAGCGTTGGCTTGCTCATAAAGCGCCCTCTTTGCCTCCAAATCCTTCTCTCTTACAAGCACAGCTTTTCTCTGTACAACCATAAGCTCATACTGCAGCTTTACCTTATACGCGAGCAGAGCCTTTGCATCGCTAAGTGTAAGTTTGGAGATATCCACACCCTCTTTTTGTGCATCTATCTGGTTTGTTGTTTTAGAAAAATCCCAAATCTTCTGCTTAAGAGATGCCCCTATCTGATACCCATCATCATCTTTTGTGTTAAAGACGCCATTTGCGGGAAATACATAGGTCTTTGTTGGGTCATACTCAGCACTTAAGTTTACCTGTGGCAGATAATCAGCCCGGGCAACATCTATTGCACTTTGAGATTTTTTCACACCTAGAGCAAACTCTTTGATGTCGGGATGCGTCTCTATCGCCTTTTGCACCGCTTCATGGAGTGTGAGTGTTTCTCCAAATAGAGTGCTGGCGAAGAGAAGTAAAAATAGTATATATCTTTGTATCATAAAAAAGCTCCTTATTATTTTAAAATTATTCCATACCAATGTTAGCTAATCGTTAAATTTGAATTGATACACTCATTGTACACTATTTACGGAGATTTATACAAATGAACAAAGCCTATATTACAAATGCTATAGCCCTACTCTTCGTGGGACTCTCCTTTACTTTTACAAATCTACACGATGCCCTGCTCTACACAGGACTCTTTGCCCTCTCAGGTGCGCTTACAAATCAGCTCGCTATCCATATGCTCTTTGAAAAAGTACCGCTTCTGTATGGTTCAGGTGTTATTCCTCTGCGTTTTGAAGCATTTAAAGCTTCCATCAAAAACCTTATGATGAGTGAATTTTTTACGCGTGAGCAGTTAGAGAATTTTTTTGCAAAAGAGGAGCAGAAAATCAACCTCGAGCCTATCATACAGGAGACAGACTTCACACCCGCCTTTGATGCACTCAGCAAAACAGTAATGGAGTCCTCTTTTGGTGGTATGCTTGGAATGTTTGGAGG
>JALWSY010000064.1 GCA_027083035.1 Sulfurimonas sp.
CTTCACTCTTTGCAGACAGCCTCTATGTTATGGCAAATCAAAATTTTGTCCTAGAGCAACTCACAGCAAAGCAGATAAAAAAAATCTATCTCAAACATATCGACTACATAGAGGGCGTAGCCATCTACCCGCTCCATCTGCCCGCCCAAGATAGAGCAAGAGAACTCTTTCGGAAAAAAATCCTTCAAATGCACACAAAAGAGCTTAAGAGATACTGGACAAAGGCACACTACCGAGGAGAGCAACCACCCCTTGTGCAGAACTCTCAAGAGGCTATCTTCACCTTTGTAAGGAAGTTTGATGGTGCCATAGGGTACGCACTACTTCAAAAGAGACCGAAAAATGTTAAAATACTCTACAAGGTAGATGCACAATGAAAAAGATATTGGTAGTGGATGATGAAGCGTATAACCGCGATATACTTAGAAAAATTCTTACAAAAGAGGCTTTTACTGTAGAGGAGGCCTCCAATGGAGCAGAAGCACTTGAGCTGCTAAAACAAACAGCGTATGATTTGGTTTTATTGGATTTGCGTATGCCTGTGATGGATGGGTATGAAGCCATAGAAGCGATACGCACAGAGTTACACAACCCTGTTAGCATTATTGTCATAAGTGCGAATATTGATTCGCTAACACAAGAGAGATTAGCTTCTTTTAAAGTTGCAAACTATATCAACAAACCCTATCAGCTCCACACCCTGCTCTCTATCATACACAAAGAGATATACTAAGATGTTCTCCACACTCCAAGGTAAAATTTTTCTCTCACTCTTTGCCATCGGTTTTCTTCCCTTTCTATTTATGCTCTTTTACTTTAACTACTGGGTACATGACCGCCTCAGCAGTGAGCAGTTACAAGCACTGAGGAGTGAAGCGCTGCACTCTAAAAAGCTTATAGAGAACAGAGTATCGCAACTACAAAACGAAATAGATTTTATTGCATCATTGGAGGTTTTTAATGACATCGTTACTGATGATTTGGATGCAAGAATATTGCGCCTTCTTGAGAAAAAAGCAAATATCGGCGAGTATGAGAAGCTCACCCTCTACGCACTTGACACAAACTACAGAGTAGTTGCATCTTCGCAAAGAGGCTCTCTTGAGACAAGACTCAGACTTCAAAAAGGGGAACATTTTATAGATGATGCAAAACTCTACTTTGTAAAAGAGATACACTCATCTCTCAATGATGCAGTTATAGGCTACTTCGTTGCAGAGTATGCACTCAGCAACATTACAACCTTTATAGCGCACTCTATGGCAAAGAGTTATGCCCTTGCTTCTCAAAAACAGCCACTCCCCGATGCAGATGTAACCATAAAACTAGATGGTTTACTCTCTGAGTATGCACTCTACTACAAACTCAAACATACACTCAACCAGACACTCTTTACGCAGACCCTTCTCTTTGCACTTCTCTTGCTCCTCTTTGGAACTGTTGGCATCTATCTCTTGAGTAAAAAACTGAGTAAAAAATTTGTAGAACCCATAGTAGATTTGACCACGCTCTCTACGCAAATCGTTGAGCAACAAAATTTCGACATCGAGATAAAAAACAGAGACTATGCAGAGATAGGTGCCTTGGCAAATATCTTTAACCTCTTAACAATGCTCCAAAGGGAAAAGAGCAGACTCCTTGCAAAAGTAGAAGCAGCTTCTGAAGCAAAAAGTGCTTTTATCTCAAGTATGTCACATGAACTCCGCACCCCACTCAACGCTATCATAGGATATGCTCAATACCTCATCAACTATGAAAACCTCAATGATGAAGAGAAACAGAGTGTAGAGAAGATAGAAAAAGCGGCTCTGCACCTCCTCTCCCTCATCAATGAAATCTTAGACATAGCAAAAATAGAAGCAGGAAAGATGGAGGTAATAGAGGGTGAGATAGAGTTAAAAAGACTCTTAGAAGATTGTATCGCTCTAGTCGCACCACTTGCCAAGGAGAAGCAACTATCACTCACGCTTACTGCTGAAGAGCTCACTCTCAGAAGTGATGAGAAGCGACTAAAGCAGATTATCATAAACCTGCTCTCAAATGCCATTAAGTTTACAAATGAGGGTTCTGTCACACTCGCTTTAGAGATACAAAAGCAGCACTGCATCATCCATGTAACAGATAGCGGCATAGGCATCTCTGAGGAGAATTTGGAAAAAATCTTCGATGAGTTTGTCCAACTCAGAGATAAACACTCCCGCGCTTCAAAAGGCTCTGGTTTAGGTTTAGCCCTCTCTAGGCACATAGCGCATACACTTGGGATGGAGCTGCTTATAGAGAGTCAAGGGGAAGGTAAAGGGACACATGCACAGATCATTATCCCTCTCTAATGGTATAGCCAACACCTCGCACAGCTTTGATGATTTCAGAGGAGTGCAATTTTTTACGAATATTTTTAATATGCACATCAACAAAGTTACTACTCTGCATCGCATCAAAACTCTTAGTGAGAAGTTCTGCCATAGCATCGCGTGAGAGTACCTTGTTTTTATTGAGAAGCAGCAGCTCAAGCACTTCAAACTCCTTCTCTGTAAGATTCACCTCTCTCTCTTCACAAAAGACTTGACGACTGCTGCTGTTGAGTGTTACATTTTTATAGCTAAGCGTGCTGCTCTTTTGTGTAGCTTCACGGCGTAAAAGTGCGCGAATGCGTGCTAAAAGCTCCTCATTTGAGTAGGGTTTACAGAGATAATCATCAGCACCCGCGTCAAGTGCTTCCACTCTCTCCTGCACACTCTCCCGCCCTGAGAGCATAATAACAGCTAGGGTATCTTCATAGGAGCGAATCTCTTGTAACAGTTCAATACCACTCCCATCAGGAAGATTCCAATCAAGCAGTATAAGCTGGTAGGAGTTTGCATCATAAAGCTCCTGTGCTGCAGCAATGCTCTGCGCTATATCACATCTATAACGCTCCTTTTTTAAAAGCATCGCTATTTGATCACTCAAATAGGCATCATCCTCTACAAGTAAAATATTCATAACACTTCACTCTCATTATAGTCGTCATAAAAGTAAGAATACCCATAGTCAATAAAATATCCCGTATCGGTTACTCCGTCCCCATTATCATCACTATCTTCGAGATCATAAATGCCATCATTATCATCATCATAGTCATAGTAGTTACTGATACCATCAGCATCATAATCTTCGTAAAGATTAATAATCCCATCGCCATCACTATCAAGAGGATCATCTTCTAAAAAAATGATATCAACACCTTCATCCAAAGTGATTTCATAAAGTTCATCCACTACACCATCACTATCAATATCTACAGCACTATCTCTGCGTAGTGCCAAATCAATAAAGCCTAAATCTATGCTATCTTCAAGCGGCTTAAAGAGAGGACCAACCTCTCCATTTACATTAAACTCTAAAGTCGTTATAACCTGATCATTTGGTGTGTTCTCATTTGTTGTCATAATAAGATAGCACTCTGTAGAGCGTGGCACCTTAAGGGTAAAAGGGTGTTGTGCAGTACCATTTTGCACAGAGTGCGTCTTGTGGTAACTCCCATCTTCACAAAATGCTTCAATAAGCGTACCCGGCACACTTCCACGCAAAATTGTGAAGTTGTTATCCATTGCATCATTACTTGCATCGCTCTCTTTATCTGCGCAACTGACAAGTAAGAGACTCAACAATATCAAAAGAGAAAAAACAGCCCTCATAACCCCTCCTATGTACGATGATGGTAACAAATTTTAGCTAAAAATCTGCATAATCTCTCGAATCAAATCATCTAAAAGACCTTTGAGTTCCTCTATAGACTGTGCTGATTCTATACTCTCAAAGAGAGGCTCCAACTCCGATTCAATCATTGAAATATCACTCTGCATACCTGAATCATACTCACCAAAATCATCATTAAAATCACAAGTGATATTACTCTCTACTTGTTCATCACCTATTGTACCTCCACTACTCGTGACAATCTGTTTTTGAATCCAAGAAGCATAGTTACTTACAGAAGTATAAACACCCGGAAAGTTTGGTGCGCCACAACTCTGCTGCGCAGATCCTCCAAAACTGACAACCCCTGCAAGAACATTTTTTCCATTCTCAGTAACAACAAGTGGCCCACCACTATCTCCTTGACAACTATCTTTAGAGCCATTCATATAACCTGCACAAATCATCCCATCGGTAATAGTCATATTCTCATTTGCATAGGAGTTTTTACACACTTCAGAGTCTATAACAGGTAAAACAACCTCCATGAGAGCATCAGTCTCCTGAAGAGATGTTGTTGACATATTTCCCCAACCTGCAACTTGTGTTTTCGTCTCAGGCTCTGGTTTTTTTGTGCTAAGTCCTATTAATGCGGCATTTTCTATACTTTTTTGCAAATGCACAAGTGCTATATCTCCATCCTCCCCTTGCGTTGTAGTGTAGAGTGGATGTATATAGATAGCATCTGTAGCTACCCTGAGTGCATCATTACTTAAGGAGTAGGTATTAGCTACAATAGTTGGCAGCACTTTACTCTTTGAGCCATCCTCAGCACTCACACAATGTGCAGCAGTCACTACCCAATCTTTTGCTATAAGTGAACCGCCACAGGCGTGCTGGTTATCATACTGCAACGAAACAATAAACTTCCACGTAGGGTTATCAAGCTTTGCTTGAGTACCATTTATTATTCTCAAAAGTCTCGGTGAAGCTTTTTGCAAAGCTACCTCAGCAGGAAGATTTTTGAGGGCATCGATGTAGGTCACTTCTACTTTTGCCTTTGCATACTCCTTTAAAAGTTGCAAATTTGTTATCTTATTGATGTCTATATCAAAGTTATGACTCTGTGCATACGCAGTTGGATATGTTTTTTGCATCTGTGCATCATCTTTATACTGCATCATCTTTTGAAAAGCATTTTTACTCTTTTGAGTATCTGCTTCCACCTTTGTTGCCACAGCGTTTGTCTGTGTTGTTTGCTTTTGTGAACTCTTTTGTGCATCTTGCGTACCACAACCTACTAGAAGTGAAGCCAATACAATAGATAAAGTAACATTTAAACCTTTCATAATAGATCCTTTTTTGTTTAGATGTTGTAAGTATGCGCCGCAATTATGAAGAGTTGATGAGAAAAATCTGAAATTTTACTTAAATGTTAAACAAAAGGTAGTACCAACCCCATGCTCTGACGCTACTGTAATCTCTATCCCCATCACATCACACAATCGCTGAACGATATCAAGCCCTATGCCGTGTCCTGAGCTATGTTCGGTGTATTCTCTTTGAAAGATTTTTTCACTATCCTCTATACCAACGCCTCCATCCTCTATGCAGAGTTTTTGCTCACCCTGCATATAAATTTTAATATAACCATGCTCTTTATTGTACTTACAAGCGTTAGAGATGATGTTTTGAAGTATCTGTTTAAAGGCATTGCGATTTACCCTTTTATATATCTCCTTCTCTTTTACTATAAACTGAAGATTTGGGTATATTTTTCTGTGTGTAGCAACTACCTCTTGCACAACTTCAAAGAGGCTCTCCTCTTGCATCACCATACTCTCCTCTTGCAGAAGTGTCATAAGATTAGTGTGCAACTCCCCAATATCCAGAAGACTCTGCTTTATTCTATGAAGCGCTCTATTCTCGCTGCACTCTTTTTTTGTATCTAAAAGTTTCATATTTAAAAGCATCGCTGTTATTGGGGTGTTGAGATCATGAATCAAATCTTTTGAGAAGTTATCAAGTTTGACTATCGCCTCTTGCATAGGACGCAAGGCACGCATCGCAAGTAGGTAACTAATAAGAGCAAAAACTATCAACAGTATCACCTGCACAATTATAATATCTCTTTTAATAGTGTGCAGTTTCTCATAAAAAGAGCGCTTGTCCTTACGCACCCTGTAGTAACCACCCTCCCAACTGTAGGGCATATAGGCTTCAAAATAGTTCTTTGTAATCTTGAAGTTGTTGATATTAAAATTCTCTATCTTCTTGTGTGTGATAATATGCGTAATGCCTGCATCATGCTCCTCATGAAGCGACATCTTCATCTTTCGGATATGCTCTATCATAGAGAAGTGTTCTTTTTCTGTCAAAATTTTACTCTGCTCTTGAAAGTAAAAGTATCCAGAGGCTAAGATAAGTAGAGCAACACTACCAAAATAGATACTAAAAAACTGCCAAAAAGCGCGCTCTTTATGCGTTAACAAGCCGATAACCAACCCCTTTTATCGTTTGAATATCCAAGCCGATTTTGCGTAGTTTTGTGATGTAAACCCGAAGCGCACCCTCGCTCGACTCACTCTCTTTATCAAGCTCATACAAAAACTCCTCTTTAGTGATGGTCTCATTGATGCGTCGAAAAAAGAGGGAGAGTAGTTTCTGCTCACGAGGTGCTAACAGCATAAGCTCCCCATCCTTAAAAAGCTCATTTGTAGCTATTTTGTAAAGAAATTCTCTGTAGTGAATCTTATTTGCTGATGCACCAAATGCCTTTCTCAAAAGTGCCTCG
>JALWSY010000065.1 GCA_027083035.1 Sulfurimonas sp.
GTAGTAGTTGACTGATCAACAAGTGGTGGTGGTGCACGGTGAATAGACCACTCAGGTGCGTCAGTTACCTGCTCACCACCATCAATAGTCTCACCGATTACGTTAAAGATACGTCCAAGAACTTTCTCTCCAACAGGAACTTTGATAGGAGCACCAGTAGCTGTAGCATCCATACCACGAACTAAACCTTCACTCATATCCATTGCAATCGTTCTTACACGACCATCACCTAAGTGTGCTGCAACTTCAAGCACTAAACGATGTTCAACACCATCTAAGCTTACATTAACTTCGATTGCTTCGTTGATTACCGGAAGATATCCATCAAAATCAACATCAACAACCGGACCCATTACCTGGCTAATTTTTCCAATCATATTATTCTTCTCCATTATTTCATAGACTCTACACCACTGATAATCTCTATCAGTTCTGTAGTAATAGCAGCTTGTCTAGCTTTATTAAACTCTACATTAAGCGACTTAACCATCTCTTTTGCATTATTAGTTGCAGTATCCATTGCCTGCATACGAGCAGAGTGCTCAGCAGCAACAGAATCAATAAGCGTATAGTACATATTGTACTCAACATACTTATTGATTAAAGCATCAAGCATATTCTCTTCATTCTCTGCTTCAACTTCTAAGAGTGAACTGTGAGTATCGTTACACTCAAACGCATCACCATCTACAGGAAGAACTTGATTCACATGTAACTCTTGTGTAATCATATTCTTATACCCGTTATAGACTATATGAAGGGCATCTATTTTCCCATCTTTAAAGTCCATAATAGAAGTTCTAATAAATTCATCAGATCTTTTTTTGTCAGGCTTAGAACTTAAACCAACAACAGTATCAAACATCTCTACTTCGTTGTATTTAAAGAACTCTATACCCTTTTTACCGATTCCGCGTAAACGCACTTTAACATTTTGTTCTTTGTACCCTTTGATGAGTTTATTAACAGCTTTAATAGTTTGAATATTAAAACCACCACATAAACCCTTATCTGCAGTTACAAAAACTATGTCAACCATTTTTGGATTTTCAATCTTGTTAAAACAACGATTTTCAATTCCGCCAACTTTACTACAGTTAATACGTCCAGCTATTTCGGCAATTACCTGATTCATCTTTTGAGCATAAAGACGAGAGCGTTTTGCAAGCTCTTCTGCACGGCGAAGTTTCGCAGTTGAAACAAGTTTCATCGCTCGTGTTGTCTTTTGAGTGTTACTTACACTCTTTATCTGTCTTTGAATATCTTTCAAGTTTGCCATAAAGTTATTCCTTAGTTAGCTACAAAGCTAGCTTTAAACTCTTCTAGTGCTTTCATTAAAAGTGCTTTAGTCTCATCATCTACCTTAGAAGTAGATCTGATGTTTTCAAAAATCTGAGGATAAGAAGCTTCAATAAATGGATAAAGCTCTGCTTCAAAACGAACAACATTTGATGCATCAAAATCATCCAAGAAACCTTCATTACCAGCGAAGATAATCGCAACTTGCTTCTCAGCAGAGAGTGGAGAGAAAGGCCCTTGCTTAAGAACTTCAACCATTCTCTGTCCACGCTCAAGTTGCTTACGAGAAACTTCATCAAGATCAGATGCGAACTGTGCAAATGCTTGAAGCTCACGATACTGTGCAAGATCAAGTCTTAAAGTACCAGCAACTTGTTTTGTAGCTTTAATCTGAGCAGCACCACCAACACGAGAAACTGAAAGACCAACATTAATCGCTGGACGAACACCCGAGTTGAAAAGGTCAGTCTCTAAGAAGATTTGACCATCTGTGATTGAGATAACATTTGTTGGGATATATGCAGCAACATCACCCGCTTGTGTCTCAATGATTGGAAGTGCAGTTAAAGAACCAGCACCCTCTTCATCTGAAAGTTTTGCAGCACGCTCAAGGAGTCTTGAGTGAACATAGAAAACATCACCCGGATATGCTTCACGACCCGGAGGACGACGAAGGATAAGTGACATTTCACGATATGCAACCGCATGCTTAGAGAGATCATCATATACGATAAGACCATGTCTTGCATTGTCACGGAAGTACTCACCCATAGTTACACCAGTATATGGTGCAAGGAACTGAAGTGCAGCAGCTTCTGCAGCAGTTGCAGATACGATGATAGTATATTCCATTGCACCATGCTCTTCTAAACGACGAACGATTTGTGCAACAGTTGACTCTTTTTGACCGATAGCAACATACACACAAACAACACCATTACCTTTTTGGTTAATGATAGCATCGATTGCTACTGTTGTTTTACCAGTTTGTCTGTCACCAATGATAAGCTCACGCTGACCACGACCGATTGGCACAAGTGCGTCAATCGCTTTAATACCAGTAGCTAATGGCTCATGAACTGATTTACGGTTCATAATTCCGGGAGCTTTCTCCTCTACAAAACGAGTCTCAGTTGTCTCTATAGGACCTTTCCCATCGATTGGCTCTCCAAGAGCATTTACAACACGACCAAGAAGTGCATCACCAACAGGAACCTTTAAAAGTCTTCCAAGACGCTTTACACTCATACCTTCACGAAGCTCAGTACCAGCACCGAGGATAACAACACCCACACTACTCTCTTCAAGGTTCATAACTAAACCTCTTGTACCATCTTCGAACTCTACCATTTCACCAGCCATAACATTGCTTAGTCCGTAAACTTGTGCAACACCATCAGCATAAGAAACAATCTTACCTGTTTCATTGATATCAACACTTAGTTCAAAGTTGTCGATACGCTCTTTAATTATTGAGCTGATTTCATCAGCTTGAATTTTTGCTACCACTATTGTTCTCCTCTTATGAAGTTAAATTGCTTTAATTATATGTTCTATAATTTGACTATCGATTCTATCTTTAGAGAAATTAATCTCTACACCAAGACCTTCTACTTCTACTTTGATGCCGTTGAAATCATTTTTAATAAAGTCCAAAGATATAGTTGAATCAAATTTTTTGTTTAAACCATTACTTAAATCAGTTATTACCTTAGCATCAATATCACTATCACTATAGATAACACCCCCATAAGTCTTAGTAGAGTCTGCTATATATTTTTTTAATTCGTCTGCTATTGCCGGAATTATTCCAATACGCTTATGTTCAACTAACAACTTGATAAAGTTGTTGAGTACATCTGAAGAAGCAGGTTTTACAGCTGCTAAAAGGATCTCAGCTTTATCACTCATATTTACATGAGGATTTTCAATCACATTTACAAACTTCTCATCTGAAAAGCTCTCTGACAATACAGAAAAAATCTCCGAAATTGTTTGTAATGATTCTAAATCAGAGTTTGTCTTTAAAGCTTTTATGTATTTCTTTGCAATCAGTTCTTCCATTTAAGCAACCTTCTTTAAAATAACATTTGCCATAGCCTCTTTGTCAAAGTCATTTGAACTTTGAGCAAGAGTCTCGGAAAGAACCTCTTCAACAACATCACGAACCATTTTTCTCTGCGCATACTCTTTTGCAGACGCATCTTGTTTCGATAGCGTTTCTAGATCTACTTCACATTGAGCCATTATATTGTCATTAATAATCTTATTCTCTTTTTTTGATGCAACTTCTAACTCTTCTGCAAACTTTTCAGCTTTTGCAACTTGAGCTTCTGCCTCTTTTTTAAGAGCGATAGATTCATTAAGTTTTTCTTGAACTTTTTTGAAATCATCAGCGATTCCTGAAGAACGCGATGCAAAAAAGTTTTTAACCGGTTCACCAACTAAATACCATACTAACCCAGCAAAAAGTAAGAAGTTTACCGTACGCTGTACAATATCCGTCTCACCATGACCTGCTTCAGATGCTAATGCATAAGTTGATATTGTTAGCATTAATACTAATATTCTACTCACATCACACCCTTATATTTGACTAAATTTAGCTTTTACAGCTTCTTTAAATACTGGAACTTGTGACATTAAGTCAGAAGTCAACTCTTTTTTAGATTCAGCAAGAGACTGCTCAAACTCTAAATATTCCTTAGCAAGTTCAGTACGCTTTGCGTCTAACTTACTCTCAGCTAATTCCTTAGCATCCGCAATAACTTTTTCTCTTAGGGCCGCAGCTTCTAGTTTCGCTTTTGTAATAATCGACTCAGCTTTTTCATGTAAAGCGTTGATTTCCTCATCATTTGATCCTACTTTTGCAAGATCATTTTTAAGGTCATCATCACGCTTTTTCATATAGCTAAGCAGAGGATTATAAAGCTTACTATTTAGAACGGCTATAAGCGAAACAAATACAACAAATGTAACCAAGAGCAGTATTGGATTTATATCTAACATAGCACCTCCTAAAAGTTGCGTGATTATACTATAATTAAATTGAAAGGATAGTTAAATGAAAGGTAAATTATAAATTTTATTGAGAGCAGAAGACTTAGTCACGCAGATGTGACAAAAGTGCATCTATCTCTTCTTGAGATGCAAACTCTAATGTAACAGTTTTGTTCGAGATTTTTGTCTTCACACCAAAAGCGTCAAATCTCTCCTTTAATGTCTCAAAGTTATAAGAAGGCAGCTTTTTTTTCTCTACTTTTGGAGTATTTTCACTACTTTTCATCCCTTTTATCATCGACTCTACTTCTCTTACGCTCAGTTTTTGTCCGATAATAGAGTTTACCATAAGCTGTTGCTCTTTCTCATCAAGTCCTACTAAAACTTTTGCATGACCTGCAGAAATCTTTTTCTCTAAAAGTGCCTTTTGTGTCTTAGCAGAGAGTTGTAAGAGTCTAAGTGTATTTGTAATATGTGCACGGCTTTTATGAATCATCACAGAGAGTTCTTCATGTGTCATATCATGAATCTTAATAAGTTCACCATAGGCTTCTGCTAGTTCTACTGCATTTAACTCTTCTCGTTGAATATTTTCAACAAGGGCAAACTTTCGCATCTTTGCATCATCAGAGTTAAGGACTATCGCTCGAATCTCTTTAAGTTTTGCTAATTTACTTGCACGAAATCTTCTCTCACCAGCAATGAGTACATACCCATCAATATCTTCACTTACCACAATAGGTTGTAGCAGACCATCCTCTTTAATAGAGTCTGCCAATTCACCCAGAGCCGTTTCATCAAAAGTTTTTCTCGGTTGAAAAGGGTTTGGACGGATATCTTTGAGAGAAATCTCTACTATTTCATCTCTTTGAGATCCCTCATTCTCATAAGCTTCATCCATCTCACCTAAAAGTGCATCTAAACCACGCCCTAATTTCATACTTTTCACTTTAAAAACTCCCTAGCTTAAAAATTTTAATGGTTTATTTGATAATAGCTTGCGCTAAGTTTTGATAAGCGACTGCTCCGCTTGACTTCACATCATACAAAATAGCAGGTTTACCAAAAGAGGGGGATTCGGCAAGTTTTACATTTCTTGGAACAACTATATACTTATCTTTCTCATCTTTAAAGAGTTTTCCCTTAAAGTGCTGACGCAAATCTGCAAATACCTGCTTTGAGAGGTTGTTTTGAGAACTAAACATAGTCGGAAGAAAACCTTTAATAGTCAGTTTTGTATTGATTGATTTTCTTACAAGCTTTACTGTATTTAAGAGTTGTGCCAATCCCTCTAGTGCAAAAAACTCACACTGAATAGGAATGATAACGGAGTTTGATGCAGAGAGTGCATTAATAGTCATCGGTCCTAGTGCCGGAGGAGAGTCGATAATGATGTAATCATAATCCTTTTTGACATTTGCTATAGCATTTTTAAGTACCAATTCACGCCCTTTTGCCTTATCTGCATCATAATACTCTTTTTCAATCCCTACAAGCCCGATATTTGATGGAGCGAGATGAAGTGTCGGAAGGTCTGACTTTAAAATAATATCTTTGAGTTTTTTTGTACCGATAAGCACATGATAGATATTAAACTCATAATCATTTCTATGAAATCCTAGTGAAGTTGTGGCATTTGCCTGAGGATCTGAGTCGATTAACAGAACTTTTTTCTCAGCAACAGCGAGTGATGCAGCAAGATTTACTGCTGTTGTAGTTTTCCCTACTCCACCCTTCTGATTTGCGATTACGATTACTTCACTCATCTTAGACTATATATCCTCTCACCGTTTATTATCAGACTACCATCATCTTCAAGCAGCGCTTGACTCAGGTCTCTTTTTACCCCATTAATATGTGTAAATACTTTTTGATTTGTTTGAAATTCTAACTTATATTTGCTAAAAACTTGCTTCCATAAAATCTTTTTTTCAATATTTGCAAAATATTTTTCAAGCAAGGCATTACGAGAGAGTCTGATATCTAAAGAGGCAAACATCTCTGCATCATCAACAATATTGAGTCCTACGCCACACACGAGTATATCTCCAACGATATTGGTTATCATGCCTGCTATCTTTTTATCTTCCAAGTAGAGATCATTTGGCCATTTTAAAAAAACTTTTGAACCAAAAGAGGCAAGTGTCTCT
>JALWSY010000066.1 GCA_027083035.1 Sulfurimonas sp.
AGAGGTCACGCGTGATTTTGATGCACAAGCCCCAAAACTCATAGCCTTTGATGAACTCTTTGATCAGTACCATGCCATCGCAGCGATGATTCGTGATACACAGACACCTAGAGAGGAGATAGCCGTCATCTTTCGTAACAACTCCTCCGCCGATGGCATAGAAGTTGGTCTGCGTGAGTTGGGCATACCCTGTAAGCGTAAAGGGGGAACAAGTTTTTTTGACTCCCGTGAGGTAAAAGCTGTACTTGATTTATATACGCTACTTGTAAATGAGTCCGATATGATGGCGTTTATTCACCTCTTTGAGTTTGCCAGAGGTATCGGAAGTGCTATGGCAAAAGAGCTTTACATAGCGCTTAAAACACTCGGTCAGGGGAGTATGTTTTATGGGCTTTATGCTCCAGATGAGTCGGTGAAAAACCCTTTTGAGAAGCGAAAACTTAACCATCAGTTAGGGCTGTTTGATGACTTTTTAGAACTTGGTGCTGTTGGCAAGTACGCCAAACTTGGCTTTGAAGCGAAGTTTATGAAAAACCCTGTGCTTAAACACCCAAAACTCACAAAAGATTCGGCTACTTTTTTACATAACTTCTATCTGCTCTTTCGTGATTTAAAGGGTGTCAAACAGCCTAAAACGGTAGTAAGAAAGATAGTCACTTCTGAACTCTTTAAATACATCGCAGATGTTTTGGCAACAAAGAGAGCGACACTCAAAGATGGAAGTGTAGATGAGAAGCAAAAAACAGAGGCTCTCACGCGCATCGAGAGAAAAAATCTGCTCCTGCAGGAGCTTTGCAAACCCTACAGCGAGCATGAACGCTTCTTAAATGCGATGATTTTAGGCTCTTCTGATCTGACACAGGGGGAGGGTGTAAACCTTCTAAGTGTTCATGCATCAAAAGGGTTGGAGTATAAGGAGGTCTATGTAGTTGACCTGATGGATGGAAGATTTCCAAATAGAAAGCTGATGCAGCGCGGAGGAAGCCTTGATGAGGAGCGCCGCCTCTTTTATGTAGCCGTTACAAGAGCCAAAGATATCCTCTATCTCTCCTATGCAAAGTATGACAAGATAAAAAAACAGAACTTTATGGCAAGTCAGTTTCTCTATGAAGCGGGACTTGTTCCAAAAGATGAAGCCTACAGGGCTATGGTTATGAAAGAGGCTGATAAGGAGGAAGAGTAAACTAATACTTCGCTAACTCTTTGATGTTACACTTTGCCCATCAAACATACAAAGGGTACATTATGACTTACCACAACAAGTTCACAAACATAGCACTCTCATTTTTACTCTCCTCTTTTTTTGTTGGTTGTGGAGAAAATAGAGACATTTTAGAAGCAACTGACGAAAATCTCTCTGATGTAACAACACAGTATCTTACTGCTACTACGCTGCCAACACTTCACAGGCTGCCTGTACTGCAAGATGAAGATACTAACGTATCAGATGCACAAGAGACATATACTCTAAGTGCAAATAGAGATGTGAATGTTACAATAGAGACACCAGAGGGGAGTTGGATCACTCCAATGTGGCGATACAATAGCTCAACACTTCCCGTAGTCATTCGTGCAAAAAGAGGTGATGTGATGAGACTCAACTTTCATAATAAATTAGCAAGTGAGTCAACTATCCATTGGCATGGATTTAAGATTCCTGCAGATATGGATGGAGGACCTGATGTTCCAGTCGCACCAAATACATCAAAAACATATACCTTTACGATGCAACAACCCGCCGCACCACTCTGGTTTCACCCACATCCAGACATGCAGACGGGTAAACAGGTCTATATGGGACTTGCAGGGGTTTATATTTTAGAGGATGCTATTACAAAAAGATTAGAAGACACAAAGCAGATACCAAGTGGTGAGAGAGATACAATACTGCTTGTGCAAGATAGAAGATTCTCAGGTACAAAAGATGATGTAAGAAGAGAGTTACTTTATATGAATAGGGCGCAAGATAGTGATGGAATGATAGGAGATACTATCCTTGTCAATGGTTCAGTCCTTCCAAAACAAGAGGTGAGCAATACAAAACAGAGATATAGACTCTATAATGTTTCAAATGCTCGAAATTATGATTTTGCTTTGAGTGATGGCAAAAAGTTTACTGTTATAGGCACCGATGGAGGATTGCTAAAAAATCCTGTAGAAGTAGATCATATAGTGCTTGGACCTGCAGAGCGTGTTGAGATTGTGATTGATTTTTCTTCGTATAGTGTTGGTGATAAGGTTATGTTACTAAGTAAAGATATGCGTGATGCTATGATGAACGATGATATGATGCATGGCGGCATGGGAAGAATGGGAGGTATGTCAAATATGTTTGCTGCATCAGAGAGTTCAAATCTTAATATTATGCGTTTTGACATTACAAAAGAGGAGAGTGAAGATATAACACTCTATAGTGAACTTCCACAGGGTGCAGAGATAGTAAGCAGAATCCCTGAGAGTAGTGCTGACAATGTGGGTAATGAGCGAGAGTTCCTAATGTCTATGGATATGGACTCCATGGGTGACATGCAGATGCATTTTGTTATAAATGGAAAAAGTTTTAAGGCAGATAGAGTTGATGAGTTTGTTGATGCCGGAGCAACTGAGATATGGAGCATAACAAATAAATCACCGATGGCACATCCATTTCATGCACACGCTATACAGTATCAAATACTAACACGAAATGGCATCCCTGCTTCTGGAGTTGATTTGGGATGGAAAGATACATTTTTAGTACAACCCGGTGAGACTGTACGAGTGATAGGGGAGTTTGATGGGGAGATAAACAGGGGTGATTATATGTATCATTGCCATATTTTGGAACATGAGGATGCTGGAATGATGGGTTACTTTAGAGTCGGTAATAGTGGAAACTTGGACACACTTTTCCCTGATGTTGTGCAACAACCATAGTACAATTCAAATTGTTCTTTTTAGGAGAGTTTCTCTTTGAGAGACTCTACCCCACATACTTTTTAAACTTCAAAATGCTCGCAACTGCAAAGAGGAGACTAAATCCAACAAGTGCTAAATAATCTACAGACAAATCAGACAAAAGTGTCTCTTTTATCAAAACCCCTCGAATGATTTCATTAAAATAGGTGAGTGGAAATATGTAGGCTACGGGTTGGATAAACTCAGGCATCGCATCGATTGGAAATATCATCCCAGAGAGCAAGATTGATGGGATGATGATAAAGATGGCGATAAACATAGCCTGTTGCTGTGTTTGTGAGATAACAGAGATAAAGAGTCCAAGTGATATCATCGAAGCAACATATACTATGCTTAAAAGAACAAGAGGAAGATAGGCACTTGTTGGAAGGGGTAGTGTAAAGAGATAGTGTCCGAGTGCCAAGATAAAGTAAAACTCAAAAAGTCCTATGATGGAGTAGGGGAGAATCTTCGCTATGATAAGTTCAGCTTTGGAGATAGGTGCGACAAGTAACTGCTCTAGGGTATTACTCTCTTTTTCTCGCACAAAACTGATACCAGCTAAGATAAGCGATATCTGCATAATAAGTACACCGATGATAGAGGGGAGAAAGAACCATGTCTCTTTTTCATCTTTGTTAAACAAAACAGTAGTGTCAATGACAAAAGGATCTTCGGGAATCACTACATTCTGTGCATCTTCATCTAAAAAGTACATATCATTGGTGACGGTTGCATCATCAATGGCACTAGAGTTGTTTTTCATAGAGGTAGCAAGAGAGGGCATCGTTCCATCGACAAAAAACTCTACATGGGGTTGGGCATTGTCAGTGAGCTCTTTTGAGAAACTTTTGTCTATGTAGAGACCTGCTTTAGCTTTTCCTGAGCGAATATCCTCTATGATATCCTCTTTGGAGTCAACTTCATAGAGCTGAAAATAGCCATCAGACCAGAGGTTTGTTTTGATGAGGTTGGAGAAGAATGATTTGTCTGCATCAACATAGGCCATCGCAACATTTTTTGGCTCTAACTTTAAGGCGTATCCAAAGAGAACGAGCATCATTACAGGCATAAAGATAAGAAACCCTATAAGTCTAGGCTCACTCTTTAACTGCATAAACTCCTTTTTTGCTATAGTTGTAAGGATACTCATCTGCCCTCCTCTTGCGTGAGGGCTATAAAGACATCTTCAAGATTTGCTTGGGCATCTTCAAGGTGTACACTCTCTTTGATAAAGGGTTGCATAAGTGCTTTGAGGGCATCTTCTGTGAAGTTCTTTTTTACAAAGATACGCAACTCATCTCCAAAAAGATTTGTAAGGTAAATATTTTCATTTGCATTCAGCTCTTTGAGGAGTGCATGCGCAAAGTTTTGTCTGTTTTTATAAAGAGTATACTCATTTAGAGAGTGAGTCACCTCTCTTGGTGTTCCCTCTATCACTTTTTTCCCATGATTTAAAAAGGCGATTCTGTTGCATCGTTGCGCCTCTTCCATGTAGTGTGTTGTTACAAAGAGGGTCTTTCCCTCTTGGGTGAGTTCATAGAAGGTATCCCAGAGTGCTTTTCTGGTCACAGGGTCGATTCCCGCTGTTGGCTCATCTAAAAAGAGTACATCGGGGTCATGTGAGAGTGCGCAACAAAGAGAGAGACGCCTTTTATATCCTCCACTTAAACTTCCAGCTGCCGCATCTTGAAAAGGGAGGAGTGCATACTTCTCTAAAAGTTGGAGCAGCTCCTCTTTTGATGCATCTCTATAGAGTTTTGTGTAAAACTCTAAGTTATCATAGACACTTAGTTCGTTGTAGAGTCCAAAGTATTGGGCAACATAGCCTATCTTGTGTTTGAGTGCATCGGAGTTCTCTAAGATACTCTCTCCTGCGATGAAGGCTTCTCCCTCTGTGGGCTGCAATAGATTGCAGAGCATACGGATGGTTGTTGTTTTTCCTGCAGCATTTGGGCCAAGAAGTCCAAAAATCTCTCCCTTTTTGATACTCAGGTTAAGAGTGTCTACAACAGGAGTATCAGCAAATTTTTTGGTGAGATTGGTGAATTCTATCATTCCTACTGCTCAAGGCGTAGTTTTTTTGTCTCTATAAAGTAGGTATGTCCAAGGTAGATAACATAAAAGACAGATGCAAAAAATATTACAAAAGGGATAAGTGAGATAAGGTAGAGTGCCAAAGTCTTGAGGCGTAGTTTTGTGGCATTAAAAAACTTTATCTTCATCGCTTCATCTTTTGTGCAGATGGTTGATGCAACATCATAGGTTATCATCTTATGAAAAAAGTAGTAGAGTGGAAAGTTAAATGCGACAATATTTATAAATGGGATGAAGTAAAGTGGTACAAAGACGATAAACATCAACACCATTGCTAAGAGCCACTTGAGTGTTGCAAAAAGCCCCTCAGCCATGTTGGAGTATCCTATGAGTTCAACTTCTGGGTAGTGCCTCCTTTGAATCTCTTTTAAAATAGTAGGAGTTAAAAATCCAATAATAATCAAAGCTATAAAGATAGAGAAGTAGAGTGTCAGCATACTCCCTACTGTATAGACAAGAAAAGTAGCTATCCAAGAGGTGATTGCATGGCTCATAAGCCATTGAATGAGGGTAGTGCCTTCAAGTGTGGCTTGAAAGGAGTCAGTATGTGCAACACCGTTGACAATAGTTGTCTGCGAACTCTCTACTTGCATAGTTCCAAGCGAGTCAAGCCCGACACCTGCAACTACAAAAAAGAGAGTGTATAGCACAACCATACTGAGGATAAAAGGAAGCAGAGAATATTGCATCATTTTAGCACTAAAGAGATCCTTAAAACTAAGTGATAAAATATTTGTCTCTTCATTCATAACTATAAGTTTGCCTCAATAATTTTAAATGATTTTTCCATATCTGCATCACTCATCTTTCCTGATTTGTAAAAGAGAAGTTTACCATCTTTATCAAAGATGAGGATGTTTGATGCATCATCAGCTACATCCCACTCTTTGACTAGAACAGAGTTTTTATCTTTTACATAGATAGTCTTTGGAAACTCCTCTTGTTTGCCTTTTAAAATCTTCTCAATAACAAAGTTAGGCTTCCAAGTAGCAGCAAGATTAATGACAGCTATACTGCCAAATGCTCCCTTTTCGCGATAATTTTTCTTCTTGAGTGCTGCAGAGTAGTGTTCATTGACATCTTTTTCATCTGGATCAACATAAAACATCACATAGACTTTATCTTTGATGCTCTTAGAACTCCAAGCACTCCCATCTTTGACATAACCACCATCTTCTCCGCCAATAATCGCAGTTTTTGGAGTCTCTCCGACAGTAAGGGCAGATAGGCTAAGGCTAGTAAGTAGTGTAAGGGCAAGTAGTTTTAATTTCATAATGAACTCCATAATCTTTTGATAGCACCATTGTACGGTTTTTAAGTGAATGGATGTTTACTCTCTGCTCCAAATTCGGTTATTGAG
>JALWSY010000067.1 GCA_027083035.1 Sulfurimonas sp.
GTCTGGTAACCTAGCAAAGGCAATCTATGCTTCAAGCTCTATTCCTGGAGGCTTTGAGCCTATTAAAATTGACGGTATTGACTTAGTAGATGGGGGTGTTAGTGACAATATCCCTATAAAAGTGGCTCAAGATATGGGTGCTGATATTATTATAGCTGTAGATGTAAGTGAAAACTTTGAAGAGAAACTTGATGTCAACTCTTACTTTGTAGTGATGGGACAGTTAGTTAATATTCTTATGCGAAAAAATGCAAATGAGTCCATAAAAACCCTTGCTCAAGAGGATATACTCATCACACCTAAACTTGATGGGTATAGTGGATTGGATGCTCATAAATATAAAGAGATAATCCAAAAAGGTGTAGAGAGCGGAGAGCTTCATCACTATGCACTTCAGCGATTAAGTCTTTCTGAGGAGTCTTATGAAAAGTATAAAGCGACACATAGAGTAAAGCATACATTTCAGGCACCTATCATTGATGCTATTTCAATACAAAATCCAAGCTATTTCTCAGATACCTCCTTGAGAAATCGAATACATCAGAAGGTGGGAGAGCCTTTAGATCTCGAACAGTTAAGAGAAGATCTCCTTCATATCTATAATATGACTATGTTTGATAGTGTAGAGTATACATTAGGAGAGAAAGATGGTAAAAATACTCTGATCATAGAGACTCTGCCAAGTTGGGATAATCATGGAGAGGTTAGGATAGCTATCGGTTTAGAAGATGATTTTAAGGGGCACTCTACTTACTCTTTAAAACTTGGATATACGATGTTTGGTTTAAATGCTCTAGGTGGAGAGTGGAAGAGTGACTTTGAGATAGGGCGTATAAAAAAAGCACGCACAGAGTGGTTTCAACCTCTTGATAGTATGCAGAGATACTATATAAAACCATCACTTACAGCACAGTCAGTCACAGAAGTACTTGATACAGACTCTTTATACGGAAATGCTGCTATATTTAATAGCTATGGAAATCAAGAAATTTACTCTAGGCGTATAGGTGCTACATTTGCTACCGGTGCACATATAACAACAGATTTGGAATTTGAGATAGGAGCTTCTATCTTTAGGGATGAAGTAGATATTGCCATTTTAAAGCTTATTAATGATCCAACAGAGTATAGTTATAAGGCACGACCAATTTATGCAAAAGTAAATATAGACAACTTAGATAATGTAAACTTTCCAAAGGTAGGTATCAAGTCAGAACTACGCTGGACAAAAGAGATGCAAGAGTGGGGAAGTGATTATAATTATGAGCAGATTTTTTTTGAGATAGAGAAACCCCTCACTTTAGCTGAGCATAATCTTATTTTGTATGCTAAAGGTGGATCCACATATATTAATGATGACCCCGTTGGTACACAAAGACGCGCAGAACTTTTCATACTTGGTGGACTCTTTAATATGTCAGGGTATACACCTTACTCTTTTTTTGGGGATAATATGCTCTTTGGTGCACTCAAGTATAACTATGAGCTCAAAGATGGTGGCTTCTTTGGGACACTTGACGCACCACTC
>JALWSY010000068.1 GCA_027083035.1 Sulfurimonas sp.
CTTGTATAATCATGCAAATTTTAGAAAAGTTATGTTAGTATAGTCTCAAACCAAAAAAAGGCTGAGCAGTTATTATGCAAAAAGGAAGTATTAAACAGATTACTTTTACGAAGCTAATCCAAATTTTTCTTATTGCTATTGCTATTATCTCTCTTGTGATGTTTTTTGCCTATCAAGCCTTTTTTGATTATACCGTTAAGACAAAAGCTTTAGAGATTTCAAACATTGTAAAGGCGGGACTTACTTCTCATATGAAAGCTGGCATTATGGAGAAGAGGGAGTATTTTCTCAATGAGATACAATCAACTAATAACATTAAAGAACTAAACATTATTCGAGGAGAAGCCATCCTGAAGCAGCATGGCACATCTACCTACAAACATGAAAAAAGTTACAAAGAGTTAAAGAGTGGTGGCATTCCACTAGAAGCACAGTTTTATTGGCAAAAAGAACAAAATACTCTCAGAGCGGTTATCCCGTATAGAGCTTCTAAAGATGGAGAGTTAAATTGTCTTACCTGTCATAATGTCCAAGATGGGGAGATTCTTGGAGCCTTGGAGATTTCACTTGATGTAAATCAATATCAAACACTTACTACTACTTACGGTTTTTTACTTATCTTTTTTCTGCTCTTTTTTGCTTTTTTAATTATTCTTTATATTTTTCACTTTATCGGGAAATACATCTCCAAGCCATTAGCAAATATCGCAAAAGAGGCACACTTTGCTTACACATCTCAATCAAAAATTGATGCACAAAAATATCATGTCGATGAATTAAAATCTCTTGCGGCTGACTTAAATAATCTCAATCAAGTTGTATTTAGTAAAGAAAAAGAGCTAGAAGATAAAAACTTACAGCTTAAACAGCTTCACTCAGAGATAGAGTCAACCCTAAGAGAGATTATGATGACCATAGGTGAGATAGAAGAAGTTCGTTCAAATGATGTTAAAAATCATACCAAGCGTGTCTCTCTTCTAAGTGCAACAATTGCAAAAGATTATGGATTAAGTGAAGAGGATGTAAAACTCATAGAACTTACTTCTCCACTTCACGATATAGGTAAAATAGGCATTAGTGATGCGATTCTGCTCAAGCCGGGTAAACTTACTAAAGAAGAGTTTGAAATTATGAAAACACATACTGTTATTGGTTACAACATACTCGGCCATTCACAGCGACGCACCCTACAAACAGCTGCGGAGATTGCTTATGGACATCATGAAAAGTTTGATGGTTCAGGGTATCCACAGGGGCTTAAAGGAGAGGAGATTCCTCTTTTTGCAAGAATAGTTGCTATTGTTGATGTTCTTGATGCACTCCTTTGTAAACGAGTCTATAAAGAGGCTTGGAGTACCGAAGCAGTTCTTGATTATGTTATCAAGGAGAGAGCGAAGCACTTTGATCCACAGCTTGTAGATATCGTCATAAATAACTTTGAAAAATATACGACCCTTATTGAGTGCTTAGTAGATGGAAAATCTCTAGAAAAAAACTTATAAATAACTTAATTTCAGCTATTTATAAGAATATACAGTTATACTTTCGCCACTAAAACGAAACGCTCGCGTTTACTTTTTAAATAAATATACTTAAAAAAGGTTCAAAATGAAATTTACTAAAATTGCATCTGCTGAACAAATTGATCAAAAATGGATTTTGATTGATGCTGAAGGTAAAACATTTGGTCGTATGATTACTGAAGTTGCTACTCTGCTTCGTGGTAAAAACAAGCCATGTTATACTCCAAATATCGACTGTGGTGACTATGTTGTTATCATCAACGCTTCTAAAGCTAAGTTTAATGGACTTGGTAAGATAGCAAATAAAGAGTACTTCTCTCACTCAGGTTACTTCGGTTCAACTAAAAGTGTTAAAATGACTGAGCTTTTAGAAAAAAACCCAGAGAAACTATACAAACTAGCTACTCGTGGTATGCTTCCTAAAACTAAGCTTGGTGCTAAAATGCTTAAAAAACTCAAAATATATGCAGGTGATCAACACCCTCACACTGCACAAATTGCTAAGTAAGGATTTTTAAATGGCAAATACAATATACGCAACAGGACGCCGTAAAGCGTCAGTAGCAAAAGTATGGTTAACTCCCGGTACAGGTAAAATCACTATCAATGGTCTTTCATTAGATGCATGGTTAGGTGGTCTTGAAGCAAAAAAACTTCGTGTAAAACAACCCTTAGTTCTCTCTAAGCAAACTGAGTCTGTTGATATCGTTGCTACTACTTTAGGTGGTGGTTTTGGTGGTCAAGCAGATGCACTTCGCCATGGTATCTCTCGCGCACTTGTTGCGTTTAACCCAGAGATTAAAGCTATTCTCAAGCCAGAGGGTATGATGACTCGTGATGCGCGTGTTGTTGAGCGTAAGAAACCGGGTAAAAGAAAAGCTCGTCGTTCTCGCCAATTCTCTAAGCGTTAGTCGTCTCTTTTTTACTTTTATCAATGCACTCTTGCATTGATAAAACTTCCCCTTTCAAATCTTTCTAAATTCTTTATTTTTATATACGGCTATTGCCCTGTGTAGCATTAACTTTATTCATATATAATACCCTCAAGAAAAAAACAAAGGCTCACTTGTATGAAAAAAAGTTATATAATCGTTGCACTACTTCTTCTTGCGGTCGCAGCATTGCCGGTTGTAGGAAATAAATATATTAAAAGCACCATTGATGATAAGGTAGCACAGCTTCACTCCTATGGTCTAGAGATTAAAGAGGACAAAAGTAACTCCTCATACCTTAACACTTCCCGTCACTTTGAGTTTTATCTGCAAAATTCTGATCAGTTCATCAGTTACTTAAATAACTACGCAGATAACCAGATACCACCATTTGTAAATGCACTTCTCAATGGTCTCACACTTGGTGTAGATGTGAAATATAGCAATATTCCTTTCACTAAATCACAAACTATGGAGATTTATCCACTTGCACTTTCTCCTGAGGTTGCAGACTCAATCAAAAAGAACAATCCCGATTTTTACAGTTATCTTGAAAAATTCTTTCAAGAAAAAGGCATCCTCTACCACATAGATTACAATCTAATCAATCAAGAGTTCACAGGGTATATTAAAGATATAGATGAGAACTACACACTTAAAAATGATGCAAAACTCAAACTTGTCATCAAGAGTGTAAAGTTTAATGGAAAAGGAGAACTACTCGCTCCATCAAGATTGCAAACACAAGCAAAAGTAATGCACTTTAGTGTCGTTGAACCTCATGAAAAACTAGAGCTTGAACTCTCAGGACTCAACACTTCAAACAACTTTGACTCGGCAAATACTTATGTAAGTAGCGCAAAGATTAAAGAACTCTCCTTGATTATGGAAGCAGTCAATGACAGCGTTAATGCAGAACTTACAAACCTGCAGTTTAATGCCTCATCAAATGGACAAGGCTCAGATTTAGAACTTCACTCTAAAACATCTCTTGACTCCATGAAACTTACTTCAAAGAATGTCACTTTTGATGTAAGCTCTTTTAACATAGATGCAGCACTAAGCGGCATCGATAAAACACTTTTTGAAAAACTTCGTACACTTAAAGATTCAAGCCAAGCTTCTGCGGTTACTGCTGCACTTCTTTCAAAGGGACTCTCTCTTAATATTGCTGATTTTAGTGTAAAAAACCTAAACACTAAACGCTTTGGCAGCCTCAAAGGTTTTCAGCTCAAATCAACAGTTGACTTCAAGGCCGACCCTGATCTTATGAAAAAATTGCAAAAAAGCCCAATGCTTCTGCTTTCAAATCTAAGCATGAAAACAAACCTTCAACTCTCTAAAGAGATATTTACACTACTTACTCAAGGAAATCCGTTTGCCGCAAAGCTTGAGTCTTATGCAAAAGAGCAAAATGGCAACTATAAATTTGACATCAATTTTATAAACTCTCAAATGACAATCAACGGAAAACTTCTACAGTAAAAATGAGATTTTTTCTTGTTCTCTGGCTTCTTGGTTGCAGTATCTATGCTGCAACACTCCACCTAGCAACCTCTGCAAACCCATCACGCCTCAACCCAATCCTTGCAACAGACTCAAGCTCCTCTGAGATTACAGGATTTCTCTTTAACGGCTTGGTAAAGTATGATAAAGAGAACAAAGAGATTATAGGTGATTTAGCGGAGGAGTTCTACTTCAAAAATGAGACTACTCTTATCTTTAAACTTAGAAAAAATGTAAAGTGGCATGATATGTACCCTTTTGATGCAGAGGATGTACTCTTTACCTACCAAACACTCATCTCTGATAAAATCGCTTCGCCCTACAGTTCAGGCTTTCGTTTTGTAAAGAGTGTTAAAGCACTCGATAGATACACCATAGAAGTTATCTATACAAAACCCTACTTTAAAGCCTTAGAGACTTGGATGATGGGCATACTTCCTAAGCATATTTTACAAGATGAGACAAATCTTATGAACTCCTCATTTAATACTCATCCTATAGGCACAGGCCCTTACAGGCTCACACAGTTAGAACTCTCAAAAAATATAGAACTCACAGCTTTTGATGCCTACTTCGAGGGAAAAGCAAAGATAGACAAAATAAGTTTTCATGTTATCGCCGATTCGACGACACGCTTTTTGATGCTCAAATCATCACAGCTAGACATTGGAAGTATCGAACCTATGGCGTATGAACGCCAACTCTCAAAAGAGTTTTTTCAAAAGTTTAATATTTATGAAAAAATTACCCTCTCATACACCTATTTGGGCTTTAATCTCAGACGCAAAAAGTTTCAAAATCCGGATGTAAGAGAGGCTCTCTCTTTGGCGATAAACAGACAAGAGCTTGTTGATATTCTTTTTTTTAAGCATGCAAAAGTCTGCACAGGCCCATTCTTACCCGGAAGTAGTGCTTTTAATGCCGATGTGAAAGTTCCTTCGCAAAACATTAATGAGGCCAAAAGGCTGCTTAAAAAAGCGGGTTATGATGCAACACACCCTCTGGAGTTTGAGATAGTCACATCCAACTCATCTTCTATCCGTCCCTATGCAGCACAGATTTTACAGTATCAACTTAAAAAGGCGGGAGTAATTGTAAAACTCAGAGTAATGGAGTGGCAGGCTTTTTTAAACATGGTTGTCTTTCCTCATAAATTTGATACTGTTCTTCTAGGCTGGGGACTCTCTCCTACTCCAGACCCTTATCTTTTTTGGCACAAAGATAGTGATAAAAAGGGTGGCTTTAACCTAGTTGGCTACAACAACCCTAAAGTGAACAAGCTTATTGAGGAGTCTCAAAATATTGTAAATCGAAAAATATTAGCGCAAAAGTGGCAAAAGATGTTTCAAATCATCACAGATGACAACCCTTATCTCTTTCTTTACATACCAAACTCCATAACTGCAGTCAATAAGAAGATAAAGCATATTGAACCTGCACTGAGCGGAATCTGGCATAACTATATAAAATGGGAAAAATAATGATAATACTCTTTGATTTAGATGGAACACTTATTGATTCGACAGAAGCGATACTAGAGAGTTTTCACAATGCCTTTGCTATTCACAACACACCACACCCTACAGATGTAGAGATAAAAGCACTTATTGGGTATCCTCTTGATGTTATGTTTGCATCACTCGGAGTAGAACAAGAGAGAGTATGGGATTTTGTTGCAACATATAAAGAGCATTATAGAGAAATCTCTACGCAAAAGACAGAACTCCTAAAGAGTGCAAAAGAGGCAGTAGAAGAGGCAAATAAGTTTGCAAAACTTGGCATTGTTACGACAAAGACAGCAAGATATTCTCGTGTTCTTATGGAATACTTTGATTTGATGCACTATTTTGAAGTTCTCATAGGTAGAGAGGATGTAGAGCATCCAAAGCCGCATGAAGAGCCGATTTTAAAGGCATTAGAACACTTTAATAGAGAAGAAAATGAAGAGATATGGATGATAGGCGATACAAAACTTGACCTTATTTGTGCTCAAAATGCCCAAGTAAATGCTATTGGTGTACTGAGTGGCTACGATACAAAAACAACGCTTCTGGCATACACTTCTTACATTTGTGACGATGCATTTCAAGCAGTAATGCTGCTAAAAGGTAGAAAATAATCACACAATACACTACTAACTTATCTATCTCATATTATCAAGCTATATTTAAGTACCACTTGCCTAAAATACAGTAAATAGAATTGAGAGAAAGTATTCATATATTTCTTGAAAGAACTTAAGGAGAATTTATGCTAGAAATTAGATGGCATAGTCGTGCTGGTCAGGGTGCTGTTACAGGTGCAAAAGGTTTAGCAGATGTTATTTCGACAACAGGTAAGCATGTACAGGCATTCGCATTCTATGGGTCTGCAAAGCGTGGAGCTGCGATGACAGCATACAATCGTGTGAATGATGAAATAATTATGAATCATGAGAAATATATGGAGCCGGATTATGTTTTCGTAATTGATCCAGCCTTAGTCTATACATCAGATGTTACTATTAATGGAAAAGAGAGTACAAAGTACATTATTACTACTCATATGAGTACAGATGAGCTTATTGCCTCTCAGCCAAAACTTGCAGGTAAAGAAGTTTATACAGTTGACTGTATAAAAATAGCACAAGAGACTATTGGTCGTCCTATTCCAAATACACCAATGCTTGGTGCTTTTATGAAGATATCTGGTATGTATGATATAGAGTTTTTTAAAGAGAGTATGCAGAGAATTCTTGGTAAACTACCACAAAAAATCATTGACGCGAATATGATTGCTATTCAGCGTGCATATGATGAAGTAAAATAAGGAGCTATTGATGGCAACGACAGGTTGGGATGAATTTGAAATCGGAGCTATGCTTCGTACTTTTGAGGGTGAAGCAGGCGACATCGCAGGAACGCTTCAAGAAGACCGTAACTATACAGAAAATAGCTCGTTTACAGCATCTGTTGCAGATTGGAGAATTGAGAAGCCGGTCTTTAACAAAGACTTTTGTATAGATTGTCAATTTTGTTGGGTCTATTGTCCAGATATCTCTATAATTTCAAGAGATAAAAAGATGATTGGTATTGATATGGATCACTGTAAAGGGTGTGGTATCTGTGTGGAAGTATGTCCTACAAATCCAAAATCACTTTTAATGTTCCCAGAATTAGCAGATGAAGAGACAGAGATAGCTAACTGGCCTGCTAAAGAAACAAAGGAGAAATAGATGGCATTTGATAAAATGGAATTAAGAGATATAGAGGTTTGGGATGGTAACTTTGCAGCTGCACAAGCACTGAGACAATGCCAAGTAGATGTCGTGTCTGCTTACCCGATTACACCATCAACTCCTATTGTTGAAGGATATGCGAAATTTAAGTCTGACAACTATGTTGAGGGCGAGTTTGTAATGGTTGAGTCAGAACACGCTGCGATGAGTGGTTGTATCGGTGCAGCTGCGGCTGGTGGTCGTGTTGCAACTGCAACATCTTCTCAAGGGCTTGCACTTATGTCTGAGACCCTCTACCAAGCATCCGGCATGCGTCTGCCAATTGTCCTAAACATTGTAAATCGTGCGCTTGCTGCACCACTTAATGTAAATGGTGATCACTCAGATATGTACATGGTACGTGACAGCGGTTGGATTCAGTTTGATGCTTTTTGTCCTCAAGAGGCGTATGATTTAAACTTTATCGCGTTTAAAGTGGCTGAAGATCATGATGTAAGAACACCTGCTATTGTAAATCAAGATGGTTTTATGACAAGTCATACTGCACAAGGTGTACACACTATGGATGATGATACGGCATTCGGTTTTGTAGGTGAATATAAACCTATGAATGATATGCTTGATTTTGAACACCCTGTAACGCATGGTGTACAGACAGAAGAGGATTGGCACTTTGAACATAAAGCGCGTCAACATAACGATATGATGACGGTTGTTCCAGCTAAAATTGATGCTGCATTTGCAGAGTTTGAAAAACTTACCGGTAGAAAATACAACCAAGTAGAGCAGTATGATATGGATGATGCAGACGTAGCGGTTGTTTGTATGGGTACTTCGGTGGAAACTGCTCGTGAAGTGGCAAAAGAGATGAGAGAGAAAGGCATCAAAGCGGGTGTTGTCGGGATTCGTGTATTTAGACCATTCCCATTTATGGCGATAGCGGATGCTCTCAAAGATGTGAAAGCGGTAGCTGCACTTGACCGTTCAGCTCCGGGTGGAACAGCTGGTGCGCTCTTTAACGAAATAGCAGGATCACTCTTTAACACAGACTCAAAGATGCTTCTCTCAGGGTACATTTATGGTCTTGGTGGTCGTGATTTGACGAAGAAACATTTAGTTGATTTATATACTGAGCTTCAAGCAAATGCTGATGCAGGTAAATTGCTAACAAAACAACAACAGTATATCGGTGTTCGTGGACCGAAACTAGCTTATTTATAGGAAATTGGTATGAGTGAAATGAAAAAAATCAAAAATTTAAAAGAGTTTTCGACATCAGCAGATAGATTTGAAGGTGCAAACCTTCTTTGTCCCGGTTGTGCTCACTCTATCATTGTTCGTGAAGTTTTAAATGCAACGAATGATGATTTAGTTCTTGCGGCTTCTACTGGATGTCTTGAGGTATGTACAGCAGTATATCCATATACATCATGGGATGCTTCATGGATTCATATTGGATTTGAGAATGGTTCTACTGCCGTTGCAGGTGCAGAAGCAATGTATAAAGCACTGAAGACAAAAGGTCGCCTGAAGCAGCCAGATCGCAACCCTAAGTTTGTTGCTTTTGGTGGTGATGGTGCATCTTATGATATCGGTTTTCAGTGGATTTCTGGTTGTATGGAGAGAAACCATGACATGATGTATGTTGTACTAGATAATGAAGTCTATGCAAATACAGGTGGACAGCGTTCATCTTCAACACCAATCGGTGCAAGTGCTACCACAACACCGGCAGGTTCTATCTCTTACGGTGAGACAAAAAACAAAAAAGATATGATGGGTATCATGGCTGCTCACCACATCCCATACGCTGCGCAGGTAGCACCAAACAAATGGAAAGATATGGTTAAAAAAATCCAAAAAGGTTTTGCAACAGAGGGTGCAGTATTTATCAATGCAGTATCTCCTTGTACAACGGAGTGGAAATTTGATCCTAAAGACACTATGCACTTGACAGATCTTGCAACTGACTCACTTGTATTTCCACTTTATGAGATTATTGATGGTCATGAGTTAAATATCACTTACAGACCTAAAAATGTTGTTCCTGTTGAGGAGTACCTAGCTGCACAAGGTCGTTTTAAGCACCTCTTTAAGGATGAGTACAAGTACCTCATCAAAGAGTGGCAAGAGCGTGTAGATGCGAACTGGGCATATCTAAACCGCCGCGAAGAAGCTCGCGTTTAATATACAATAAGTACGGAAGTCTTAGGCACTTCTGTACTACCCCTTACACACTCCATTTCTCTTTTATCTATTAATAATAAATAAATATTATCTTTGTTATAATATTCTTATAAACACAAAGGTGATAGACATGAAATATCTTTTCATTATTCTACTCTTACTTGTAGATATACTCTCTGCTTATAGTATAGATGAGATGTTAGAGTTGTACAGAAAAGATAGTGACTTATCCAAACAAACAAAGAATGAGTCCTTAGGGCATCTTACAATCTACACGCGTGATGATATTGAAAGGATGCAAGCTCATAAACTGCAAGACCTTCTCAATTCTCTTCGCTCTTTTAGATATGATGAGAACCTGCTCGGTATGCCTGACACACTACATTTAGACCCGCTTCTCTACGCGAGTGATGTTGTTAAAGTATTTGTAAACAATCATGAAATAACCTCTGCATTTGCTGGGAGTGGTTTGTTTATCTACGGAAATATGGATCTTGGTTTTGTTGACCATGTAGAGATATATGAAGGGAGTACATCAACAAATGTAAATTCCGAACCATCAATGGTAACAATAAAATTATATACCAAGAGTCCTAATCGTGAGCTAGGGTCACATCTCTTTGGCTACATAGGCTCTCGTGCTACCAACCATGAAAATATCTCTTATGCTGGCATAGATGATAATCTAGAGTATTATGTCTATCTCAGTCGAACAGATACCAATAGAGAAGAATACATCCATGAAGGATATAAACTCTCACGAAACTATGAGGATTTACACGCTTTAGTAACACTTAAATATAACAATCTCACCCTTGATACAGACTTACTGAAACGCCGCATGGATCCTTTTTTATCTACTAGTATGTTTGCCCTACCAAAAGATGGGGAGATAGGGTATTTGTATGGTCGTGTCAGCTCAAGTATGACTTTTTTAGAGGATGACTCTTTGAAGCTTTCACTCTCATTTATGCGAATTGATGGAAGTTTAGATTTAGCGATGGATAAAACTAGATGGTCTCACAACCCCGCAAATTTATCACTCACACAAGACCATCTAGAGACGAAGAGTTTAGATGATATTTATCAAGTAAAAGTGCAAAAAGATTTTGATTATAAAAATAACAATATTATAATCGGTACTGAGTATATAAAGAAAAAATTGCATGGTGTTGAAACTTATAATAATGATGTCTTATCACCAGATCCAGAGTTTGTTAACAATAGCATAGCTTCGCTCTACATACAAGATGACTACCTTTTAAGGGATAGCCAACTCTTAACTGCTTCAGTAAAAGCAAACCATTATGATAGTGCATCAAATAGAGATGCAAAGATATTTCATACACTCCAAGCACGACTTGGTTATATATACTCTTCAGATGGCAATATGATAAAGCTCTTTGCTTCAAGTATGCAACTTCCGACTGAACAGTTTTTATTGGCTTCTACAAATCAAAATGAAATTGATATTCTTCGTATTATGGATTACTCTATTGAAGTTGCTAAAAGTCATCACAACCATAAAATAGCTCTCTGTTTTGAATATGTTCAAAATGAAAATCCTGATTCTGAAGAGAATCTATCCAATGATGTAGATAGATACTATCACAACTATAGTGGAAGTCTCAAGTATGATTATAAATATGATGCATATAATGATATGACTTCTATGGTTTATGCAAATAAAATTCACAACTATGTATCCAATAAAATAGATACAGTATATGGTGCAAACCTGCGAATGCTCAATAGTTGGCGTAAATTTGATTTTTACAATGAACTTAATTATTATAAAAGAACCAACTCTGATATAGATGGCATAAACTACAATGCTGGTTTACGCTATAAAGCAACACAAGCACTTATATTTTCTCTTAAAGGTACTAATATATTTAATAGTGCAGCGAAGAGTGAGTATAAATATATAAAAATGTATGGCTACATACCAGCTGATAAATCTCTATACTATCCTCCTGTTGATCAGATGTTTAGTATGGGTGTGGAGTATAGCTTTTGAAAACATTTATTTTCCTTTTACTCATTATCACTACTACTCTTCAAGCTGAAAATTCTCAATGGGAGAAGTTGATTATAGAAAAAATACTCCACAGTATATCGCATCAATCTGCCTTAAAAGTTTATACAGAAGATACAAACTTAAAAGAGAAATTGTCTTCAGCAGACAATATACATTTTACGCAAAGCTGTGATGATGCAACCTTTGTTTTAGCAACGTACAAACAGAAATGCAAGAAACCAAAAATAGTCTTTAACTATAAAGATTATCTACATTCACCTGAAGCAATAGCAGTCTTCTTTTGGCAAAAAGGGCGCCCGACCATTAGGTTTTCATCGAAACGATTAGAAGAGTTTGGATTAAAAGTAACAGGGGAGTTATCAAAGTTTGTATCATCAAAATAGTATTAAAATTTTAAAAAATAAAATTCTTCAGATTTTTGTTTTACTCTTTTTAACAGTATCAGTCTCTCTGCTCGCGTACAATGAGTACAAAAGCACAATGAAAACAACTGTTGATAATTTAAATGAAAAAATAATAAATTTTCATATAGAGACATTTCAAAAACTCTCAGCTACTTTTTTAGAAGAGACAAACAAGAACTTTATAAAGAGAGTATCAAATGATGCATCTTTGCGAGAAAACTTTGAAAGAATGATGTATCTTATTCGTATATCTACAGTTCAAAATCTCTTCGTTATTACACAAGATGATGATAAAAATTACTACTTTTTACTAGATAGTGAAAAAAACGCTTCTTTAAAAGCAGATATCTTTGAGCCTTTTAATCCCCTTGGTGATTTATGGGATAAAAGTTATCAATCCAAACAGATTGAAGTTTTTCATCATACCAAAAACAACGACCTATGGATAACAGTCGCATACCCTATTATAGAAAAAGATGTAGTTGTTGGACTTATTGGCGCTGATATCTCAGACAGTTTGGATGTAGAAATGCAGACACGACTACAAAGTTTTACACACTTTTTTCTCTTTATGTTTTTACTGAGCATCTTTTGGTTTGTCCTTCTCTACACAACAACACTCTACTTTAGAAATAAAGCCAAAGAGGGGTATATCGACCCACTTACGCGTGCATACAATAGAAAATACCTCTACGAAATAGTTTTAAAGAAATTGCCTAGAACCTACCAACTCTTTATGCTTGACATAGATTTTTTTAAGAAGGTGAATGATACCTACGGTCATGATGTCGGTGATAAGGTACTCCAAGAGGTTGCATTGAGAATAATGAAATTAATGAGAGATGAAGACACGCTTATCCGTCTTGGAGGAGAAGAATTTCTAATCTTTACATCCCGATTATCGCGAAGCCAATGTTTTGAACTTGCTGAAAGAATCAGAGAATCTATAGCGCAAACTCCCATTGTTTATGAAGATATTATATGTCCTGTAACCATATCCATAGGGGTTAACCCAACGGCAAAAAAAGATGCTGACTTTGATGCAATGCTTAAAAAAGCTGATGATGCACTCTATGAAGCGAAAAACTCTGGACGAAATTGTGTTATATTATCGAGTTGATTTAATTTCGGAACTTCAATTCTCTATCAAACTATTTCGCTAAAATACTTCATAAATAAAATAAGGATATTACAAATGCCACTACTCGACTCATTTACAGTTGATCATACGATAATGCCAGCACCGGCAGTTCGCCGTGCTAAGGGAATGAAAACAAAATCTGGAGATGACATCACAGTTTTTGATCTTCGTTTTTACAAACCAAATGTTGACAAGATGGATGGAAGAGGTATCCATACACTCGAGCATCTCTTCGCAGGTTTTATGCGTGATCATTTAAACTCTAAAGATGTTGAGATTATTGATCTCTCTCCTATGGGATGTCGTACTGGTTTTTATATGTCACTTCTAGGAACACCTTCTGAGAAAAAAGTTGCAAAAGCATGGAAAAAGTCTATGCAAGATGTCTTAAAAGTAAAATCGAAAAAAGATATTCCAGAACTTAATATCTACCAATGTGGTACATATAAAATGCACTCTTTGAAAAATGCTAAAAAGATAGCAAATGATGTTCTTGCACACAAGATAGGTGTTATGGATAATGAAGCGCTAAAGCTTAGCAAGAAAAAACTCAAAGAGATTAACTCCTAAAATGTTAGTAGTTGTACCTATGGACTCTAAAGATGTTCAAGAAGCAGAGATTACAAAAGTTCTAGAAGCAAAAACATGGGCGCAGCTGCGAATCGAAGAGGGTGAGCTAGTAGAGGTGCTTCATAATGAAACTTTCGATGGTTTTGAGGAGTGGTCTGAGGCTGCGGTTGTTTGTAGTGATTCTGAGCCTGTTATGGATTTTATGAATATGTCTATGATAGTCTTAGTTGCACATACCCAAAAAACTATAGATGATATAGTTGAAGCCTATCTCTTTCGAGAGCTTCATGACTTAGCCTACTAAAAAAGAGCAGATATGGATTTAACACAGTTTTTAGAACTCTTTAATCCATACCCCGGCAATAAATACCTCCAAGTTACTACTGAGGTTGATGCAACTACTGATGCACTCTATGACCTTATGAAGGGTGCTAACGGAGAGTTCGCACTTGCTCTCTACTCCCAAGAACAAAAAGAGATGATTCAACGCTATCCTGATGCCACTCTACAATATCTCACAACACTGACACAACCATTTCGCGCCCTTCCAAGAGATTATGATATGGTAATATTTAAAGATATATTTTCTAAACACCATAATCCAAAAGGCATCCTAAAAATCGCCTACACTACACTTGCAAATGCTGCACATATTATCATTATGGAAAAAAAAGGTGTTTTAGATGTCGATGCAACCCTCCAGCTTCTAGAGGAGTTTGAATTTCGTTCACAAAACAGTATAGACATACTTCCAGAATACGACCTTTTAATGGCAAAAAAATTACATATGTGGGGGAATGGTCTTTAAATAGTATGTGCATGGTACTCTTTTTGCTAGTAATATCGTAAATATTTAAAGAGGTTTTCCTAATGCTTGATAATAAAAACATACTTATTACCGGTGGTACGGGTAGCTTTGGAAAGCAGTTTGTGCGTACCATCCTTAAGCGTTACAAACCAAACAAGATTATTATCTACTCTCGTGATGAGCTCAAACAGTTTGAGATGGCTCAAAAATTTAACGACAAATGTATGCGCTACTTTATCGGGGATGTAAGGGACCTCCCTCGCCTGCAAAAAGCGATGCAAGATGTTGACTATGTTGTCCATGCGGCAGCACTTAAACACGTTCCCATCGCTGAGTACAATCCTATGGAGTGCATCAAAACCAATGTTATGGGTGCGCAAAATATTATCGATGCTTGTATTGAGAATGAAGTTCCTTATACCATCGCCCTCTCAACAGATAAAGCAGCATCTCCGGCTAATCTTTACGGTGCATCTAAACTTGTTTCAGATAAACTCTTTGTAGCTGCAAACAATCTTCGTGGTGATCACGATATCAAGTTCTCAGTTGTACGCTATGGAAATGTTTTAGGCTCCCGCGGTTCTGTTATTCCCTTTTTTGAAAAACTGATTGCCGAGGGTGCATCATCACTTCCTATTACTGAGCCAAATATGACTCGTTTCTGGATAACGCTGCAAGAGGGTGTTGACTTTGTACTTAAAAACTTTGAGCGTATGCAGGGAGGAGAGATATTTGTTCCTAAAATCCCCTCTATGAAGATGACAGATATGGCAAAGGCAATAGCACCAAATCTACCGCAAAAGATAATAGGCATACGACCCGGGGAAAAACTCCATGAAGTGATGTGTCCGCTTGATGACTCCCACTTGACGCTGGAGTTTAATGATCACTTTGTGATTAAGCCAAGTATCACTTTTTTAACGCCTATAGATTACACAAAAAACAATCTTGGCGAAGAAGGAAAAGCAGTAGAACAGGGGTTTGAGTACAACTCAAGAGACAATACTATCTGGCTCTCACATGAGGAACTTCTAGAAAAACTTAAAACTGCAAAAGAGGAAGAGCAATAATGCTAAGTTACTCTAGACAACTCATAGATGAAGAGGATATCAGAGTTGTTAGTGAAGTCCTTAGAAGTGATTTTCTAGCACAAGGTCCCCGTGTTGCAGAGTTTGAGAGTGACTTGGCCGATTACACCGGTGCGAAGTATGCAGTTGCTTTTAACTCCGCCACTTCAGCGCTTCGAGCTGCTTATAGTGTTGCGGGCATAGGAGAAGGAGATGCAATCATCACCTCCCCCATCAGTTTTGTGGCAACTTCAAATATGTTTGTCGATTTAGGTGCCATACCTATCTGGTGTGATGTGAAACTTGATGGAAATATAAATGAAAATCAGATTGAGAAGCTTATCACACCCAATACAAAAGCGATTGTTCCCGTTGATTTTGCAGGAAAACCTGTAGAAATAGAGTGCATCATAGAGATAGCCGCAAAACATAATCTTCTCCTCATTCAAGATGCGTCCCATGCACTTGGCTCCTCTGTAAAAGGAAAAAAGGTTGGCTCATTTGCCGATATGACTATCTTTAGTTTTCATGCTATAAAGCCCATTACGACAGGTGAGGGGGGAGCAGTTGTGACTAATAATGAGGAGTATGCAAAAGCGCTACGACTCTATCGCTCACACGGTATGGTAAAAAAGCAGTTGTGGAATTCAGATATGGTCTCGATGGGCTACAACTTAAGAATGACAGAGGTCGCAGCAGCGCTTGGCTCTTCGCAACTCAAAAAACTTGAGCGCTTTATTGATACCCGCAATGAGATTGCGGCCTATTTTGATGCACGGTTTGAGAGTGAAAAACTCTTTTTAACCCAAAAGATAGAGTCCAATACAAGAAGCTCGCGACATCTCTACCCTATCATTCTCAACCCTGAACTACACTGCCCAAAAGAGGATATATTTACAGAGCTTCAAGAGAGAGGTTTGGGTGTGCAGGTGCATTATAAACCCATCTATCAAAACAGTTTTTATATACAAAAATTTGGTAGAGTAGCACTACCGGTTGCCAATGACTTCTACCTCTCAGAGATCTCCATCCCCTGTAATCAAACTATGAGTATGGATGATGCCAAGTATGTTGCCGATACACTCTTAGATGTAGTGCATAAGTATAACCATAGAGGGTGTAGTTTCTAATGTCCAATGCTATAGCTATCATTCCGGCACGCGGTGGCAGTAAACGGATTTTTAAGAAAAACATTAAAGAGTTCTTTGGTAAGCCCCTTATAGCCTACTCAATAGAAGCTGCATTAAACTCAAAACTTTTTGATAAAGTTATAGTCTCTACCGATGATGCAGAGATAGCAAAAGTAGCGCAGAAGTATGGTGCAGAGGTACCCTTTATGCGTCCAAAAGAGTTGGCGGATGATTTTAGCACAACAGGGGATGTAGTTGCAGATGTGATAGAGAGACTCCGCAAACAGGGTGAATCGTTTCATTATATCTGCACTATCTATGCTACAGCACCTTTTTTAGAAGAGAAGTATCTTATAGAAGGGTATGAGATATTAAGAAACTCTGATGCAAAAATGGCATTTAGCGTAACCTCTATGCCTTTTCCTATACAGCGAACTTTTAAAATCACACCACAAAACAGATGTGAAATGTTCACGCCGGAGTATTTTCGTTCACGTAGTCAAGACCTAGAGGAGGCGTATCAAGATGCCGGACAGTTCTACTGGGAGGATACCACACAGGAGTGGCATGACATCACTTTTGGTTCTCAAAGTATTCCCATTGTTCTGCCTCGCTACCTAGTGCAGGATATCGACACGCCAGAGGATTGGAGAAGAGCGGAGCTTATGTATGCTTCTTTGTATCCAGATACATTTGACCAATGGAACTCGTTAAAAAAACAACTTGATTGTAAAGAGAAAATTATTGATTTTTACGAAGGCAATATCTACTTTATGTCTGTTGGGCAAAATATAGGGCATGAGATCTATGGAAAAAACGAACTCTTTTTAAGACCTGTACTGGTATACAAGAAACTTACAAACACAACCTTTTTAGGGATTCCACTTACATCACAAAATAAGGAAGGATCTTATTTTTTTGAATTTTCTTATAAGAAAAATAAAAGAAGTGTCGCACTATTACACCAAATGAGAGTGTATGATATTCGCCGTTCTGAGTATCTTAGCGGAAAGATTAATAAAAACACTAAAAAGAATTTAGAAGCAAAGTTGCTAAAATTTATGGAAGTTACCTCTTCTAAAAAGAAGAGGAATGCCGACGAGGGCTAAATGAAGTACAATTATACTACAAAAACACAAAAAATGTCAACCATTTTGTTTCGAGCAGATGCTTCAAGCACAATCGGTACTGGGCATATTATGCGCAATCTTGTTTTGGCACAAAGATTACGACAAGAGCATCCCAAGGCAGCCATCATTTTTGCAACCCTTCCTCTTCAAGGCAACCTTGACAAGATGATTGTACAAAGTGGTTTTAAACACATCTCACTCACATCACAAAAAACAACGAAACTTATAAAAATCATCAAAGAAAAAAATGTTGATCTTTTAGTACTTGACCACTACGGTATCACTCATAAAAAAGAGAAAAAAATCAAACAAAAAACAGGTGTGAACATTCTAGCATTTGATGATACCTACGAAAAGCACTACTGTGACATCCTTCTCAATCACAACATCTATGCAGAGAAAAAAAAGTACACAAACTTAGTTCCAAAAAAGTGTAAAATTCTTTGTGGCAAAAGATATACTCTTTTGCGTGATGAATTTTACCATGAGAGAAAAAAGCAGTACAAAAAAACGGGACAGAGAGTTTTTATAGCGATGGGCGGAGCAGACCATAAAAACCATAATATTAAAATCCTCAAAGCGCTGCAAACATTGAAACATCTAAAAATTGAACTTGTCACCACAACGAGCAATAAGCATCTAAAACAACTCAAAAAATATACTCGAAACAGAGATAATATCTCTCTGCATATAAATGCTACTCATATCGCACAGCTTATGGCGAAGTGTAATTTTGCTATCGTAACACCAAGCGTGGTAGTAAATGAAGTCCTCTTTATGAACTTGCCCTTTATTGCCATAAAAACAGCGAAAAATCAGACGCAAATGTATAAATATCTAAAGAGAAACAGCTTCTTAACACTCAAGCGCTTTAGAGACTCTCGATTTAAGGAGAAAGTATGCAAACTATTATCATAGCAACCACAAAAGAGTGGAACATAGAGAACTACTTTAAGCTCAAAGAGAGATATAATGAGCAGTATGATTTTCATCTCATTACAAACAAAGAGGAGTTAAGCAAAGAGCATTTAGAGAAACTCAATCCCAAATATATCTTCTTTCCCCACTGGTCTTGGAAAATTCCTGAAGAGATTTATGCAACTTATGAGTCTGTTCTTTTCCATATGACTGATTTACCCTATGGAAGGGGTGGTACACCTCTGCAAAATCTCATACTCAACGAGGTTTATGATACGAAAATATCAGCCATAAGAGTTGATGGAGGCATTGATAGCGGAGATATCTATCTTAAAGAGGATTTTAATATTGCTATAGGGAGTGCGGAGGAGATTTTTATTGAACTTTCAGCTATAATCTTTACTAAGATGATTCCTCTTTTTTTAAAAAAAGAGCTTACGCCAAAAAAACAGAGCGGCGAAGTACTCTCTTTTCAAAGACGAAAACCAGAAGAGAGTAATCTCAATGCGCTAAAAGAGAAATCTTTGCATAAACTCTATGATTTTATCAGAATGTTAGATGCAGAGGGGTATCCAAAAGCATACATAGAGTTTGATAGCATGAAAATCGAGTTGAGTGAAGTACACTTAAAGAGTAAAAAATTAGTAGGACGATTTGAGGTGAGAGAAGATGTGTAAAAAGATACTAATTGTTGCAGCACACCCTGATGATGAAGTTTTAGGCTGTTTTGGTACAGTTGCGAGACTCATAAAAGAGGGATATGAAGCTTATACTTTAATACTTGGCGAGGGAAAAACAGGCAGAGATGCACAGAGAGCCGTTGCAGATAAGAGAGAGGAGATTCAAGCGCTCAATGAGGAGACTCAAAAAGCAAACTCCCTTATAGGCATCAAAAAAGTTTTTATTGAGAGTTTTGCAGATAATAGATTTGATACTGTAGCTCTGCTTGATATTGTAAAAGTGATAGAGAGAGTCAAAAATGAGCTGCAACCGGATATCATCTTTACTCACTATGCAAATGATCTCAACATAGATCATCAGATAACCTGCAAGGCAGTTCTCACCGCTACAAGACCTATGGAGGGCGAGTCTGTAAAAGAGATATATGCCTTTGAAGTTCTCTCTTCAACCGAGTGGAACTACCCTCTCTCTTTCTCTCCTGACACATATTTTGATATTAGCGATACCATCGATTTAAAAGTAGCAGCGATGCAGGCGTATCACTCGGAGCTGTGCGAGTATCCTCATCCAAGAAGCTTAGAGGGTATTCGACTCAATGCAGAGTATCAAGGTATGCGAGTGGGAAAAAAATATGTCGAAGCGTTTGAGACACTTAGGAGAGTAAAGTGACACTTCTCTTTAAAAACTATGTGTCACTCTCGCCCCATGAGCATAAGTCACTCTTAGAGATAAGAAACGCAGAGCGTGTGCGCCTTCATATGAAGCGTCAAACCATCATAGCGTTACAAGAGCATCTCAACTGGGTAGAGCAATTAAAAAGCGACATACACAATAGCTACTTCGCGCTGTTTCTCGATGATACACTTGTCGGTGCTATATATATAACAGATATAGATTTTGAGAAAAAAACCGCTTTTTGGGGTCTCTATTTTCAAGAGAACATTCACCCTTTTGCATCATCACTAGCCACCTACCTCATCATTGAGAGAGTATTTCATGATTTAGGTCTTGAAAAGCTCTATTTAGAGGTAAAAAAGTCCAATACAAATGCTTATAAATTTGATTTAAATTTTGGTTTTAAAGTGGATGGAGAGCATGAAGAGAGTGGAACTACATACATACAGATGAGTATGAACGAAGCGGATTGGGAGAGAAGCAAGCTTAGCGGACTCCCTAAAACGATAAGGAAAAAAGTTGATAAGATAACTTATCAGTTTACATAGGAGGAAAATATGCAAGAGAAGATAGAAAAAATCATAATTGATGTACTACTTGAACTAAATGAAGAGTTAGAAAGTAACGAATTGCAAAATCCTACACAAGAGACGAAGCTCTATGGCGGCAATGGCGCTCTTGATAGTTTAGCGCTTGTCTCATTTATAACAGACTTAGAGGAGAGAGTCTCTGATGCTTTTGATAAGGATATTGTCTTAGCGGATGAAAAGGCGATGAGTCAAAGGACATCTCCCTTTAGAAGTGTAAAGAGCTTGACGATATACATTCAGAAACTTTTAGAAGAGTAAAAGATGGATAGAGTTATCATAATCACAGGGACAAGCAAAGGGATAGGCAGAGATTTAGCTGAGTATTATCTACGCCTTGGATGGCGCGTCGCCGGATGCAGTCGTAAAGAGCAGACTATAGAGCATGATAACTACAGACATTTTGAGCTTGATGTAAGCGAGGAGAGGAGTGTTGTAAAGATGGTAAGAGCGGTAAAAAAGGAGTTTGGCAGGATTGATGTGTTGCTGAACAATGCCGGTATTGCTTCCATGAACCACTTTTTAACGACCTCTCTTGGCACCGTAGAGAGTATATTTAACACAAACTTCTTAGGGACTTTTCTTTTCTCAAGAGAGGTCTCTAAGGTAATGATGCGACAGAAGTTTGGCAGAGTTGTAAACTACACAACTGTTGCTGCTGCTCTGCGACTTGAGGGAGAGGCAATTTATGCTGCGAGTAAAGGAGCTATTGAGAACTTTACCCAGACTATCGCAAAGGAGTTAGCACCCTATAACATCACGGTAAATGCTATCGGTCCCACACCTGTTGAGACGGACCTAATCAAAGCAGTTCCAAAAGAGAAGATAGTAGCGCTGCTAGAGAAGCAGGCGATTCAAAGATTTGGCACCTTTGAAGATATAAAAAATGTTATAGACTTTTTTATTGATGCAAAGAGTGATTTTATTACAGGACAGGTTATCTATCTTGGCGGGGTACACAACTGATGTATTGGCTGATAGAAAATTTTAAAACTTTTGGTGATAAAGTAGCAATCATTCGTCAAGAGAACCGCTATACATACAGAGAGTTATATGAGAAGATTGCGAGCATTGAAGAGAGCATCATTGCAGATACAATTGCCGCAGGAGAGGTAGTCGCCATTTTGGGTGACTACTCTTTTGAGAGCATCTCGCTCCTCTTGGCACTCTACAAAAATAGAAATATCATCGTTCCAATCACCACAAAGATCAGTAGTGAGGTAGATGAGAGAATCAAGGAGTCATTTGCAACTCAATCTGTCGCTATTATCGATGATAGATTTGAGATTAAAAACCACCCAAATAATGCACCGCATACAATGATTCAATCCCTGCAAGAGAGTGGCAATTCTGGCTTAATACTCTTCTCAAGTGGAAGCACAGGCAAACCAAAAGCGATGATTCATAACTTTGATACTATGCTCAATCACTATCGAGGGAAAAAAGAGAAGTCGATGAATATGCTGCTTTTTCTTATGTTTGATCATATAGGCGGATTAAATACTCTGCTCAATATTCTCTCTATGGGAGCGACTATGATTATCCCCAAAAATAGAAATGCCGATACCATCTGCAGGTTAGTTCAGGAGTATAAGATACGAGTCCTTCCCTCTTCCCCAACATTTTTAAATCTTATCTTGATGAGCGGAGCGTATAAGCAGTATGACTTAAAAAGTTTACGCATGATAACTTATGGAACAGAAACGATGCCGGAGTCGCTGCTGCTACGACTCAAAGAGATATTTCCTAAAACAAAATTTCTACAGACATTTGGTACAAGTGAGACAGGCATAGCTACAACAAGTTCAAAATCCTCCAATTCGACCTATATGAAGCTCGATGATCCTAACTTAGAGTATAAAATAGTAGATAATGAGCTGTGGCTAAGAAGTAAAACACAAGTGATGGGGTACCTCAACGCCTCTATGGAGAGTTTTACTGATGATGGTTGGTTTAAAACCGGTGATTTAGTTACACTCTCAGAGGATAATTATCTAAGGATTATCGGCAGAAGCAAAGAGGTTATCAATGTCGGCGGTGAAAAGGTCTTGCCAAATGAGGTAGAATCACTCATACTCTCTATGGATGAGGTTGATGATGTTATGGTCTATGCAGAGCCTAATGTTATCACAGGGCAGACCGTTGTGTGTGATGTTGTCCTCAATGTAGAGGTATCAAATAGAGAAGCAAAAAAGCTCATTCGTCACTTTTGCAAAGAGAGGCTTGATGCATACAAGGTACCTACTAAGGTTACGCTTGTGGATAAAACGAACTTTGGAGAGAGATTTAAGAAGATTAGGAAAAAAG
>JALWSY010000069.1 GCA_027083035.1 Sulfurimonas sp.
AGAGAAGCCTTTGTTCCATATTCCCATTTCTTATGATCTTTCCCTTTACCTACAGCATATACATGAGGTTCATGGAGAGAGTAGATTTTATTTTTAGACTCTTTGGTTTGTAAGAGTACACGCATATAGAGATACAAAGCTTTAGCATATTTTTTATGCTGTTCATCTGTAAATTGCTTATCCATATCTCTAATAAGAGTTTTTGCAATAGTTCTTAATCGCTTCATAGCACTTCTTGCTTTTTTTATCTTTCTTGGGTGGCGAAAAAATCTTAAAGATATACGGTGTCCTTTAATCTCCTTCATGTAAGTGCGTCTGAGTTGGAGTTTCTCTTCCTTTGCAATTCTCATCACTAAGGTTTTCAATCTGTTTGAGGAGAAGAATACCTACCATTAGTCTTATAGGTTTAGCGGGTCTCCCATCTTTAGAGTAATGTTTTTCAAAATTATCCTCAAATATTCTCCAGTCAATTGCATCTGCTAATGCTATCAGAGAGTCATTTATATCGAGTATTTGTGAGAGTGGAGAGTGAAAGAGATTGAGTTGTTGTTTTTTAGGGGAGTTTTTCAGCAATTTTTTAGTCCATTTCGATCAGAAATCTAGTCTATAAAAGAGTTGATACCTCCAAAGATGGAGTGGAGAGTAGCTTTTATTTAGTTTTTAAAAAGTTCCGAGATATCGATATCAAGAACCTTGGCTATTTTATATAACTGTTCCAAATTAAAATGTTTATCGTATTTACAAAGCTCTGCCTTGGCTATATGCCCGACAGAGTTGTGACCTATAGCAAGTGCCAGTTGCATCTGTGTAACTTTTTTCTCTTTACGAATTCTCTTTACATTTTTGCCAATGGTTTTGTAAAAAGAAGTTAACTCTTCTTCTGAAAAATCGTGAAAATTTATAATATGTCCTATAGGTAATGTAAATATAAGTTTATAGTAGTTATAATTCATTATAAATGTTCTATAGAACATTAAATGTTAAGGAGCTTAGATGAAAAAGTTAATTGCTACTGTTACTATGATAGCTGTAATGGTTAGTTTTGTAGGTTGCGCAGGTGCGTCATTAACCAAAAATACGGTTAAAAATAAACAAGCGAGGGTGATTTATTTTGTTGATAAATCTGTGAGCGAGGATAAAATAAAAGAGAAATTACGCGATGCTGTTAGTTTAAGAGTTGATGATATTACAGAGAATGAGGGTTTGATGCCAGAAGAACTTCCTGATACTCCGCAGAAGCCAAAAATCAACGAGCAGTATAAAAAGTTGATGGCATTTACCGGCCAAAATGGTATGAATGCTGCGATGCAGTATACTTCATTGGATGTTTCAAATGCATGGTATAGTGTCTCTGGTGAGGGAGGTATGACTTCAGAATTTAATAACAGAGCTGAATACTATAAAGCTGCTGTTTATCCATACAAAGAAGGTTATAAAGTATATATCTACGAGTTCTATTCCGAGGGAACAGATGGAATTATGGGAAATATTACAAATGCTGCAGTTGAAGCGGTTGTCGGTAATGAGGGTGCGTTACTCTATATGGCACAAGTTAGAGATAAATTTCTTGAGGCTTTACCAGAAGCAAAAATCATAAAACAATCACCATCAAAATTAGCAAAAATAAACCTAAACGCTATTGGATGGGATACAAATAATAAAAAATAAAAAAGGAAACAGAATGAACAAAATATTACTTACGTTATTAACTTGTGTAACTATAGGATTAACAGGATGTGGAGATTCTGACTCAAATGATTCTTCATCTTCTCAATCTAGTATCGGTTCAGATAGACTCTCTATCAAAAAAACATCCGATACAAGTTTTTCGATTAACTGGTACAAGTCAGACACAGCTTATAGTCGTGTTAGTACTGTAGATAAAGATGGTAAAGAGAGCAAAGTTGTAGGTAACAACACAACAGGTGAACATACTCTTGTTTGTGAGGCTGGAGAATACTATAGTGGTTATATAAATTATCAGTGTACAGGTACCTCACCGTCTTTTATGGGAGACTTCTCTATAGATGCTACAATTCGAGTATATGATGATTCAAAAATAAGTTTTATAATAGATCATACAAACGATGGTGTGAAGAGTGATCCACTATATACTATGGAGATTGATTCAAGCGGTAATTTAGCTATCTCAAAACTGTATTAAAGAATTCATAATTCAGGATTGACGAAAAACTGTGTATACAAACTACCTTTCAAGCTATGATAACTTAAAGTAAACAAAGGTTTGTATAGAGATGGCTGTGTCTTTTTATTGTTTAGAGCAAATAAGATACATAAATATAAAGGAAAAAAATGAAAAATAAACTTGCCGCTTTTGCTACGGGTACCCTCTTGATGTTTTCTGCAACACAATTAAGTGCAGCAGAACAAAAGCCTAGATATATGTATGTTGGTATTGGATATGCCTATATTGACGATATCATTCAAAACAACAATGGTGCTGTTATAAGTATTGGTTTTGAATACAAAGGAGAGAATCTCTATTTGGGTGCTTGTGCTTACTACTCAGGTAATGATATAGAAAATGTGTATATGGCACCTGAAGCGCAACTTGGATATATGCTAAACAAAGATGCTGTCGTGTATGGCTTACTATCATATAATATTCAAGCGAATGATTCTTTTGCTGGTGATAGTGATGGAATTGGATATGGCGCAGGTGTGAAATATCAGCTCTTTGAAGACTTTGGACTCAATATAAATTACAGGCAAGCAACAATGACACCGGTGCTATCTATGGGAGACCGGGATTATAAAGCAGCACAAGTGCTTATAGAGTACAATAACTTCTAAGCAGCAAGGGGAGCTTCTAGTTCTAAACGATAATTCAAGTGAAGCGAAAAAAATCTAAAAGATGATGACTCGGTAACTATTAAACTACAAAGAAAGCGTTTAAAATTCCATATCAGCAACTTTTAGTAGCATTTTTTAGTGCTACAGCTTCCGAATTTACAGAAAATTTTTTGATGCTATCTAATCAATATTATCATTCATATTTCTATCATACTGCGCTTTAACTTATTCTAAATTTGATATGTCGGCTCTATAATGTCAACGGCGGAGTTAAATTCAGCAGTCTATCGTATCTTTTGAGACATCAATTCCTATAATATTTTCTAGCATAATGAAACCTTTATTTTCTATATGAGTTTTAAAACTCTTTATTCCGTCAAAGGTATTTCACTAACTCTATTTCTTTGTCAAGGTCAAAGCCTTTAAATGGTATAAGAGTTTTATACAGTGAAATATTATTGTAAAACAGAAGAAGTATTTTCAAATATTGCATTTTGAAAGTTTTTTCTGTTAAACAAAAGCATTATAGAAAAATGGTATAATCGCGTCAATATAATACAAGGAATTTTTATGGGTAGAGCGTTTGAATATAGAAAAGCATCAAAACTAAAGAGATGGGGAGCAATGTCCAAACTGTTTCCAAAACTTGGAAAAATAATAACTATGGCAGCAAAAGAGGGTGGAGGAGATCCTGATCTTAATCCAAAACTCAGAACAGCGATTTTAAATGCAAAAGCTGAAAATATGCCAAAAGACAATATAGAAGCTGCGATAAAAAGAGCTACTGCAAAAGATTTAAAAGATATGGCAGAGGTGAACTTTGAAGGTAAAGCGCCCCATGGTGTACTTATCTTTATAGAGTGTGCAACGGATAACAATACAAGAACAGTAGCAAATGTAAAGAGTATTTTAAATAAAAATGGTGGTGAGATGCTGACAAATGGTTCTTTAGAGTTTATGTTTGCACGAAAAGCTATTTTTGAGATTGATATTGATGATAGTGTTGATTTAGAGGAGTTGGAGTTAGAACTCATCGATGCAGGACTTGAAGAGATAGAAGCAGAAGATGGTGTAGCGCTTATTACTGCGGATTACACAAGTTTTGGTACCCTGCATGAAGCACTCGAGGGTATGGGCATAGAGATAAAAAAAGCAACACTTGAGAGAATTGCCAATACTCCAATAGAGATAAGCGAAGAGCAACAGGCTGATATTGATAAAATATTAGAGCGATTAGAAGATGATGAGGATGTTCAAAAAGTCTATACAAATTTAGCATAATTTTAATGCAATATATCAAAAAGCATTTCACAACCACACTTGAGGTGAAGCAGTCAAAATTTATTGCTCACCTTATCCCCTATGAACTCTATGAGGTAACTCTGCAACAACTTAAAGAGGAACATCCAAAAGCAAGACACTTTGTAACAGCATTTCGCTACTTAAATGAGTATGATCAGATAGTAGAACACTCTAGTGATGATGGTGAGCCAAGCGGCACAAGTGGAAAGCCTTCTTTAATGGTGCTTCAAGGACAAGAGTGCATCAATATAGCAGTTATTGTTGTGCGTTATTTTGGTGGTACAAAACTTGGTACGGGTGGACTTGTAAGAGCATATAGTGATGCTGTAAATCTTGTCGTAGAAGCGGCAGAGTTTTTTGAGTACAAAAAAGAGGTCAGTAAAACTATAGAGATAGAGTATGGAGATGTACGTTATATAGAGTATGAGTGTGCAGCTCTTGATGTGAGAATCATCGAGAAGAGTTTTGATGCAAAAGTTATTTACGCTATACGCTCAGATGAGCAGAGTATGTCAGAATTTTTGAAAAAGGTTGAGCGCGTAGTGCAACTCAAATGAGTACAAGACTCATTTGAAAGCATTTATTTTTATGTTCTTCCTTGAACTGCATTACCCATATCCCACATAGGTAAGAAGATACCAAGTGCTAAGAGAATAACCATACAAGCAATAACGATAAGCATAATAGGCTCAATAGCTTCACTGAGTCCATCAATGATAGCATCAAAACGCATTTTATAATACTCAGCAACTTTTTTAATCATTGCATCAAGTGTACCACTATCCTCACCGGCACGAACCATCTGTAGAATCATATTTTCAAAGAGTCCTGTCTCCTCAAGTCCTTTGTTGAGCGTACCTCCTTTCTCTACGGTACTGATAACAGCAAGAAGCTTTTGCTTTAGTGGCAGACTATCTATCATATCTGTTGCAGTATCTAGTGCTTCTGCGATAGGAATACCCGCACGAATAAGCTCAGAGAAGACAAGTGTAAAGCGACTAAGCGTTGAGTACATAATGATATTTTTAATAAGGATAGTCCGTAGAAGCAGTTGATGCCAACCAAATCGTACATGAGTGTAGTTGTTGATAAAGTAACGAAGCGTAAAAATAAATACTACAATAGCTGTAACGACATAGGGACCATAGTTGGTAAGTAAATCAGAAAGAGTAAGTAAAATAATAGTAGGAAGAGGGAGATGGGCTCCTAAACTCTCAAATATCTCTTTAAATTGAGGTACAACATAGGTAAGAAGGACACTAAAAGCTATAGCAATAGCAATCATAACATTTCGTGGATATGCCATTGCCTTTTTAAACTTAACAACATTGGCGCGAATCTCCTCTAGCATATCTGCAAGTGCATAGAGTGCTTCATCAAGGTTACCTGTTTTTTCTCCAAGTTGTACCATTGCAATAGTGAGGTTTCCAAGTTCATATCTAAAATTTTCCATAGAGGATGAAATAGAGTGTCCTGCATTGATATCATCAGCTAGTTTTGAAAAGACTTTTTTGAGTGCTTCATCTTCTGTTGCATTGGCTATCTCTTTGAGTGAATCATGAATAGAGATACCAGCATTTGTCATAACGGCAAGTTGGCGAATAGCTGCTATGAGGGAGTCTGGTTTAATCTTCTTTTTTTGCATATTTTTAAAGAGATCATCTTTAAATCGTTTTAACTGCTCCTCTAAAGGTTCTTTCCCCTCTGCAACTTTAATAATGATACCACTAAATTTAAGTTTTGCAAAATTACTTGCCTCTTTTTTATCTTCAGCATAAAAGCCAATCTCTTCTCGTTTTCCTTTTGTCAATACTGTTGCAACAAAGTATTTCATCCTTTCGCCACCTTTAATACCTCTTCAATACTTGTGATACCATCAAGAGCCTTTTGTAAGCCATTTTGAAAAATATCGACAAAACCATCTTTTACAGCTTGTTCATGCATCTGATCTTTAGAGGCACCCTTTGCTATAAGAGAAGATAACTCATCCGTAACAGTTAAGACTTCACAAATCATTTCACGACCCATATAGCCGCTGTCTCCACACTCCCTACAGCCACTTCCTTTGTAAAACTTTGCTCCCTCTGGAATATTACCATGAAGCTCTTCTAAAATAGTTGCTGAGAGAGGCTCTTCTACTTTACAGTGTTTACAAATTTTTCTTACAAGTCTCTGTGCTTGGATGGCAACAAGAGCACCACTGATGAGATAGTGTTCAATTCCCATATCAGCCATACGAGGAATGGCAC
>JALWSY010000070.1 GCA_027083035.1 Sulfurimonas sp.
AAACGGACGAGTGGGTGAGTGGCTGAAACCACATCCCTGCTAAGGATGCGTATGGGTAACTGTACCGAGAGTTCGAATCTCTCCTCGTCCACCACTAATCAATCTAACAACATTCAATAAACTCTAGAAACTCCCTAAAATACGAAATACAAACCACTTCATTACTCTAGCTTAATCTAATGTATGTTATAGTAATCCAAACTTTTTAGGGGCTGATTAGGGGGCTGATTGTAAAAAATCCCTTATCTTAAAAATAATAAGCCCCTAAAATATTAAGGATTAAGCTATGGCACGCAAGACAACACCGCTCACAGCTACACAAATCAAACAAGCAAAGCAAAAAGACAAAGAGTACAAATTAAGTGATGGTGGAGGCTTGTATCTGCTTGTTACAAAATCAGGCGGTAAGTACTGGAAGTTAAAATATCAATTTGATGGCAAGGAAAACAAGTTATCTTTAGGGGCTTATCCTGAAATAACACTTTTAAAAGCTAGAGAATTGAGAGAAGAGAATAAGCAGCTCATAGCAAATGGGATTAATCCAAACGAACTTAAAAAAGAAAAAAAAGAGATACAAAAACAAAAAGTAATTAAAGACCTAAATACCTTTGAAAACATAGCCTTAGAACGCTTAGAGAAGATAAAAGATGATATTAGTGAGCCACACTATAAAAGAAGCTTTAACAGCCTTAAAAATGATGTTTATCCATACATAGGAGCTAAGAACATTGATGAGGTAGAAGCCTTCGATATTATTTACATACTTCAAAAAATAATGGAGCGTGATATAAGAACGAGCGCAAAACAGGTCTATCACGCCATTAACAAGACATTTAAGTATGCAGTATCAAACAGTAAAGCTAAAAGAAATCCTGCTGCTGATATTGATATTACGGAAATCATAGGCAAATCTAAAGATAAACATTACCCGACCATTACAAATAATACAGGTATCAAAAATCTTTTAACAAGTATAAATGAGTATACAGGCGAACTCTCTACAAAATACGCCCTTTTAATGCTTGCTTATACTTTTGTGCGCCCCTCAAATGTGCGCCTAGCATTATGGGAAGAGATAGACCTTAACGCTAAACAGTGGGTTATACCTGCAAAGAAGATGAAGACACGAGATGAATTCATTATACCCCTAAGTGATACACTCATAAAGCTATTACAAGAGGTGCAGCAGTACAGCAGCGGCAGTCCTTATCTATTTCCAAGTACCAAGAGCAAAACCACTCCTCTAAGCGATGGAGCTTTATTAGGAGCTATAAGAAGAATGGGATATACAAAAGAGGAATTTACCCCACACGGCTTCAGAGCAATGTTTAGCACAATAGCACACGAAAAGAGTGGATTTGCTTATGATGTCATCGAAACTCAACTAGCCCACAGCGTAGGTAACAGTGTAAGCCAAGCATATAACCGTGCTAAATATCTCGATGAACGGGTAAAGCTTATGCAGTGGTGGAGTAATTATCTTGATGAGGTGCAGAAATGAG
>JALWSY010000071.1 GCA_027083035.1 Sulfurimonas sp.
TGGTAAAAAGTTCTTAGATATAGTACGAATACTCAAAGATGGAAATATAGACTTAGAAGTTAAAAACTCTACATTACATATCACTCAAGGGCATTCAAACTTTAAACTTCCAACTTTTTCTCATAATGAATTTCCTGAATTTCCATCCTATGAAGGTAAAGCTCGTATCTCTATAGAGTCTCATACACTAATAGAATCACTTAAAAAAATCACTCCTGCCATAGATACAAATAACCCTAAATTTGAACTCAATGGAGCACTTATAGATATTGGCTCTGATGCTATTCACTTTGCATCAACAGATACAAGACGCCTTGCAGTTGTAAATATAAAAAATGAGAGTGAAAATGAGTTAAGCATCATCATTCCAAAAAAAGCTATTATTGAGATTCAAAAACTCTTTTTTGATAATATAGAGCTTTACTATGATGATACAAATCTTATCATACACTCACAACAATATACTTTTTTTACAAAACTGATTAATGGAAAATTTCCTGAATACTCAAGAATCATTCCTAAAGAAGTAAAACATACTCTTCTCTTACCAAAAGCTGTTATGATAGACTCTATAAAACAGATAACCACTATCTCCAGTGATGTTAAAATTACCTTTTTAAACAACACTATCACTTTTGAATCACTTAGTGATGATAATATCGAAGCAAAAACAGAGATTAACTTTACTACAGGATTTAATGAACCATTCTCTTTAGCAATTAATTCTCGTTATCTCTTAGATTTTTTAAACTCCATTAATAGCTCAGAGTTTACTATAGGACTTAATGAGGGGAATCTCCCTTTTATACTAAGTGATGCGAACTTTATAACCGTAGTTATGCCAATCGTTATCTAAAAAGGTTATCTCTATAAAGTCTCTACTTCTACTTTTTTTAGCTAATAGTTTTCTCTTTGCAACTCTTAGTCTAAAAAAAGATTTCTATTTTTACGATCAAAATCTTACACACTCTCTGCTTCAAGAGATACAAAACTACAATAATCAAGCACTTTTAAAACAAAATTTTACTCCACTTGATTTAGATTTATATAAAGATTATCTCTCTAAAGATATAAATGTAAATGAGCAACTCACAACTTCAGAAAAAAAAGTTATAGAAGATACACTCTACCTACAACTTACCCTTATAACAGCTATAGGAGTTTTAGCAATACTCCCAGAATCAATTAGTAAATGGGACATGGATGCCTTAAATGAGAAACCTTTAACAGAGAGATGGAAAGAGAATGTAGCAGCAGGACCTGTATGGGACTCTGATAACTTTTATATCAACTATCTTGGGCATCCATTTTCTGGAGCTTGGTACTACACTATGGCAAGAAATGATGGAATAGATGTGTATGGTTCTTTTTTATACTCTGCATTTGTCTCAACTTTTATCTGGGAGTATGGATATGAAGCTTTTGCGGAGATACCATCCATACAAGATCTCATTTCTACACCAGTAATTGGCTCATTTATGGGAGAGTATATGTACTACCTTGAAGGAGAGCTAGATAAAAATAGGGGATATATTTTTGGTTCAAAATATCTTGGAAATATTGCCTACTTTGCCATAGACCCTCTTGGAAATATTGCAGATGGTATAGGAGGACTCTTTGATGTAAGTGTAACTATGCACTTTCAAACCTATCAACTCTATAACTCATTAGAACTCTCACACTACAACAGAGCTTTGCAAAAACCTCAAGAGTTTAGAAACTATGACTATGGAGTAGTGCTTAATTTTGCCTATTAGTAGTGATAAGAGAAAAGTAATGAACCATAACTGTAGTACTCATCTTGCGTTTTAAACTCTTTTGAGCTGTGTCTTCTAAGATAGTCTATACTAAAATCTTTATAAGCAAAAGAGAAACCATAACCTATATCTAAAGTAAAGTTATTCTTCTCTACACTATGACTCTCTTTAAAACTGTTTCCATCTAAAAATATATTTCTCGCTATTGCATTTGCTTTAAGTGAAAAGTTAAGATAGTATCGCCACTTTTTTTTGCTTATGCCCTCTTTTTTGAGTGGTATTTTTGATGTACTTGTATTATCTATAAGATAGGCTCCAAAATCTTCAGGTATTCCTTCTCCCCAGCGAAAAAGTGCAGCGGTGTATGCCTTTGTTGATGCATTTCCAAGTTCAAAACCATACTCTGGCAGGAGTGATGCATGGTATCCATAGAGGGGATTGAGTCTGTAGTATTTTTTATGTGAAAAGTTAAGTTGCACTATCAGCTCATCTTGTATCTGATGCTCCCACCCCTGTGGATAGGGAGAACCGATAAGATCATGAATAAATTTCTGCACACTCTCCATCTTAGATGAGGGACCAACTATGCCGAGTTGTGTGGTAAGTGAAAGGAGTGCATCATCTTTTACTTGATGCAAAGCAGCCTGAAGGTACATATATCCTGCATAGGGTCTATCATCTACTAAAAGTTTTGACTCATTGAGATCTTTTGGGGTGTAGAGTTGGTGTGCAAAAGAAAAAGAGATATAGTTATCACTCTTTGTGTAATCACTAAAAGGTATATGCAAAAGAGATGCTTGAGTATCTCCTCTATAGTATAAAACACCTACTTTTCCACCATAACTATAAGCAGCATCATCTCTAAAATCTGCATCATTTTCTGTTTGAAAATAGAGATTTTTGAGTTGCCACTGCTGGGCTTGAATACTTAATGAGAAAAAAATAATTAAGAAAAAAATAAATTTTATTTTGTACATAAGGTACCTTTTTAATAATAATTTAAGAGAAATATACCTAAAATGATTTAATATAATATTAAGGATAATAAAATGAATAGTTTTAAATTACTCAATGTAAGTTTAGCGCTTCTCTCTGCTATAGCTTTTGCTGGATGTGGTTCTAGTTCTGACTCTAATGATGATGGTGACACAAAGAGTGGTGGTATAAGTGATGGTTCTTATGATTGTACAGCTGATATATATGGTGGTACTTTGAGTTTTTCAGCTACTGGAAAATTAAAGTGTTCTAAAGATTATGCAGATCCAGTATTAGTATTTGTTGATGGGGTAGAAGAAATTGTTACGGATGATATTGTTTCTGTTGCTACTATTGATACTGATATATTTACAGGAACTTTTACCTATGATTTAAAAAATAAGACAGAGCATATCTCTGGGACATATGCTAAGTATGGAGCTGCTGATTGTACAAATACTTATGATGTTAATCTTCCTCTTACTATCTATGATCCAAGTGAGTTAGAGGGCTTTAACTTTGGTTTTGGTAATTATCAAAGAGTCTCTTCGACCTGTCCTGATTGGGTTAATATTGTAAATGGTGGTGAATATCCAATGACTACAGATATTAAGACTGAAACAACAGTAAAAGATGATACAGGAGCTGTTTCTAAAGTTTTAACTCATGTAGTTACAAAAATACAATAAATCTTCTTTTTAGTTAAAGTTGGATAAAATATCTCCAATTATGCCAACACGGCAATAAATGGAGTCTGTTATATGGAACAAAATTACGGTGCGAGTAATATTAAAGTCCTCAAAGGGCTAGAAGCGGTTAGAAAAAGACCCGGTATGTACATTGGTGATACTGGGCATCGCGGTCTGCATCACTTAGTCTATGAAGTTATTGATAACTCTATAGATGAGGCGATGGCTGGGTATTGTGATACTATTACGGTGACTTTAACGAAAAGTGGCACTTGTCGGGTAAGTGATAATGGTCGTGGTATCCCAACAGATATGCACCCGACAGAAAATATGTCAGCGGCAACTGTTGTTTTAACAGTACTGCACGCCGGTGGTAAGTTTGATAAAGATACCTATAAAGTCTCCGGTGGTTTGCATGGTGTTGGTGTCTCTGTTGTAAATGCACTCTCTTCAGACCTTCATATGACAATCTATCGTGATGGTAAGATTCATGAGCAGGATTTTAAAAGAGGTATTCCTCAAAAAGCACTAGAAGTTACAGGAACTACAAGAAAAACCGGAACAACCATAGAGTTTGCAGCAGACCCTTCTATATTTACAGAGACAGTTACCTTTGAGTATGAGTATCTTGCAAAAAGATTTAAAGAACTCGCATACCTAAATCCATTTATAACTATAAAATTCAATGATGAGCGAAGCGGTGTCAAAGAGATTTATCACTTTGAGGGTGGTATTGCACAGTATGTCTCTGATATGAACAAAAAAAATGTTGTAGCAGATGTTTACAGCTTTAGCGGAAAAGTCGAAGATATAGAGTTTGATATAGCATTGATGTATAACGATGCTTACGATGAGAAACTTGCATCATTTGTAAATAACATCCGCACACCTAATGGTGGTACGCATGAAGCCGGTTTTCGTGCTGGTCTTACACGCGTTATCTCAAACTACAACTCCAAAAATGGTGCAGCCAAAGAGAAAGATGTCAAGATAAGTGGGGATGATGTAAAAGAGGGACTTATAGCTATTGTCTCTGCGCGTGTTCCTGAGCCTCAGTTTGAGGGACAAACAAAGGGAAAACTTGGAAATACTTATGTACGCCCGCTTATCCAAAAGGCGACAGGCGAGGCACTAAGCAAATACTTTGAAGAGAATCCTATTCAGGCAAAGGCGATTGTAAGTAAGGCGCTTATGGCGGCTCGTGGCCGCGAAGCTGCTAAAAAAGCAAGAGAGCTTACGCGTAGAAAAGATAATATGAGTGTAGGAACACTCCCCGGAAAACTTGCTGATTGTCAAAGTAAAGATGCTTCTATTTGCGAGCTTTATCTCGTGGAAGGGGACTCTGCGGGTGGATCTGCAAAGATGGGTCGTGACCGTGTATTTCAAGCTATTTTACCACTTAAGGGTAAGATATTAAATGTTGAAAAAGCGCGTTTAGATAAAATCTTAAAATCTGATGAGATTACAAATATGATTACCGCTATGGGGTGTGGTATAGGTGAGGAGTATAATGAAGAGAAACTTCGTTATCATAAAATCATCATCATGACCGATGCCGATGTTGATGGAAGCCATATCCAAACCCTGCTGCTTACTTTTTTCTTTAGATATTTCCGTGATATCGTAGAGAAGGGGTATCTCTATCTCGCACAGCCACCACTCTACCGTTATAAAAAAGGGAAAAAAGAGATCTACTTTAAAGATGACAGAGAGATGAATGACTTTCTTATTGATAATGGAGTTGAGTCTTTAGAGGTGGAGACAGTCGGACATAATGACCTTGTGGCCTACTTTAAGATGGTAGATCACTATGCGGGAAGTCTTGCTGCGCTTGAGCGTCGCTACTCGCTTGTTGATTTGATTCGTCACTTTATTGAAAATCCTGATATCATCGCACTTGGAGCCAAAGAGCTTTTTGTGAAGATAGAGGCGTTTTTAAATAGCATCGAAAATAACATCTTGACATATACTATTGATGAGGAGCGCAATGAGATTCACCTTTTTGTACAGACAAAAGGGGGAATGGAGGAGTTACTTATAAATGATGACCTCTTCTCAGCTCCACACTTTACAGAGGCAAACTTTGTTTACAAAAAGATTCAAGAGTGGGATTTAGAGTTTGAGAATGATATCTTGGATGAGCTTGAAAATATCAAAGAGTATGCAAGAAAAGGCTCCTACATTCAGCGTTACAAAGGTCTTGGTGAGATGAACCCTGAACAGCTTTGGGAGACCACTATGACACCTGAGAATCGTGTACTGCTTCAAGTAACCATAGATGATGCAGAGGTGGCATCTGATTCGTTTACACTCTTTATGGGTGATGAGGTTGAGCCTCGCCGTAACTACATCGAAACGCACGCAAAAGATGTAAAACATCTCGATGTGTAATAGATTTTTATGTTACCTGCACAGATAAAAGAGCGTGAGTATCGATTTCGATTGGCACTCAGGATGGGGCTTCCCATCTTTGCTCTTATCCTCGCTTTTGTTATTCACACTTTTTTAGGAAACTCTGAGACTCTGCAACCCTCTTTTTATGTAGAGGCACTTATTCTTCTCGTCTTTAGTATCTACTTTCTACTCTATCTTATCTACAATGGTTTTGATGTAAAGATTGTTGATGCTGTAAGTAAGACATTTACACGCGAGTACCTCTTTAAGTATCTTAAAAAAGAGTTAAAAAAACATGATGATTATACTTTAGTGCTTATAAGTATTGATAATCTTAATGACATCAATACTCAGTATGGTATGAAGAATGGAGATAGAGTTTTAGAGGCAACCGCAGAGTGGATAATCTCCTACTTAAAAGAGCAAAA
>JALWSY010000072.1 GCA_027083035.1 Sulfurimonas sp.
TTATGAGCCTTTTAATCTCTTTTGTTTGATTTTATCACTATTGTTATTGTAATAAGATTAAACAGAGATAATTTGACCTTTAAAATAGTTTCTGTATAATGGTGGTGAAGAAATTTGGAGTCCTTATGAAAAAACATGCAAGAAGCTTGGGTGCAAGTGAAATTCTCGAATTGATTTTTGTTTATCTAGCGGAAGTCTCATCACTAAGAGATTATGATGCAATATTAGAAGTTCTTGCAAAGATGGGAAGAGCGCTTACAAGTGCTGATAGATGTAGTATTTGGATAGTAGATGAGGAGAGGCGTAAGCTCTGGACAAAAGTAGCACATGGTGTAGATAAAATAGAAGTCTCGTGTGATTCTGGAATTGTTGGTGATGCAGTAAGAACTGGCAGTCGGGAAATTATTGATGATGTTTATCTTGATGAACGTTTTAACAGAGAGATAGATAAACAGACGGGTTACAAGACAAAAAGTATGATGGTTATTCCAATGTATGATTATGACGAGAATATTATAGGTGCTTTTCAAGTTATTAATCATAGAGGAGAGAGTGAGAGATTTGATAGTCGTGATATGGAGAGACTTACCCTTGCAAGTACCTATGCCGCAGAGACTTTAGTCTCTGCACAGTTGGCTCAGGAGATAGAAGAGACACAAAAAGAGGTTGTCTTTACCATGGGTTCTATCGGGGAGAGTCGCTCTAAGGAGACAGGAAATCATGTAAAGCGTGTGGCAGAATACTCGAAAGTCTTAGCCTTGGCGTATGGACTTGATGCCCAAGAAGCAGAGTTACTAAAACAGGCAAGTCCAATGCATGATATAGGTAAGATAGCTATACCAGATAGTATTTTAAATAAGCCGGGGCGGTTTGATGAGAATGAACGCCACATTATGAATACCCATGCAGAACTCGGCTATAATATGATTAAAAACTCAGAAAGGCCGTTACTTAAAGCAGCATCAATAGTTGCGTATGAACATCATGAAAAGTGGGATGGTAGTGGCTATCCACGAGGTTTAAGTGGTGAAGATATACACATATATGGAAGGATAACGGCATTAGCCGATGTTTTTGATGCCCTTGGAAGCGATAGAGTCTATAAAAAAGCGTGGAGTGATGCACGCATTTTTTCTCTTATTAAAGAGGAGCGAGGAAAGCATTTTGATCCAAAACTTGTGGATCTTTTTTTTGCCAACCTCCATGTAATAGAAGAGATACGATCTACTTTTAAAGATATTTATATAGAGAAAGTTGATGATTTACGCACAAGACATATAACAATTCTTGGAGCTTATGGTACGAAGTCCAAAGGGTATGGTACAAGTGCATTTTTACTTAATAAAAAGAATGTAATAGATGCGGGTAATCTTTTAGAACCTCTTAATATAGAGTCTATAGATATCGAAAATGTTTGGGTGACACACTCTCATCTTGACCATATAATAGATATTGCCTATATTCTTGATAATTATTTTAATCTTCGCAAAAAATCTCTTAATATTATAGGACTTCCAGAAACCATTAAAGCGATTAGAGAGAATTTTTTAAATGATACAATCTGGCCGGATTTCTCTAAAATAAAATTGACACAAAGTGATGCCATGGCTGTGAATTATACAGAAGTAGAACTTGGTAAAGAGTATGCGATTGGTGAGAATGAGTCTATTCGTGCTTTTGCAACTGATCATACAGTTGCGAGTTGTGGCTATGTATATACTCGTGACAACTCAGCAGTTCTTATAACAGCAGATACCTATTCATTAGATAGTTTAAAAGAAGAAGTTGCAAAAGATGCGCAGATAAAGACGATTGTGGTGGAGTGTTCTTTTCCAAATGAATTAGTGAATTTGGCAGAAGAGAGTAAGCATTTAACATCACAACTACTTTTTAAACAGCTTGATTCACTAAAAAATGAGAATTTTTCCCTCTATATTAACCATATTAAGCCCTCTTTTTATAAAAGAATAGTTGATGAGGTGTCTGAAAACAGGGGTGAATGGGACGCAAAGATACTAAATGATGGACAAATTATACATTTTTAGAAAAAACTCTTGACATTAAAGTTTATTTGCACTATAATTCTGGCTCAAATTCAAAGCCGACATAGCTCAGTTGGCTAGAGCAGCTGATTTGTAATCAGCAGGCCCGGGGTTCAAATCCTCGTGTCGGCACCATCTTTGAATTTTGATATTAGAAACAGTGTTAGACCAGAAAGATATAACATGAGTTATACAATGTGGTGAGATAGTCAAGTGGCCAACGACGGCAGACTGTAAATCTGCTCCCTATGGGTTCAGAGGTTCGACTCCTCTTCTCACCACCATTTTATTTTGTTGCGGGTGTAACTCAGTGGCTAGAGTTCCTGCCTTCCAAGCAGGCTGTCGAGGGTTCGAATCCCTTCACCCGCTCCATAAACAAAAATTCTGGAAGCTGAAGTATAATTACTGACACAATTACTTCAATATAATAATTTACATCAAAAGTAAAGTATCTATATAGCTTTATATCTTTCACAAAAAAACTAATAAAAAAAGAATTATTCAATTATTGCTTAAAAAAGCAAATATTTATTCCGATGCTCTCGTGGCTCAGGGGTAGAGCACTTCCTTGGTAAGGAAGAGGTCGGCGGTTCAAATCCGCTCGTGAGCTCCATAATATAAAGATTATGTTTAAATTAAGCAATAATTGAATGATTTTTGGGTATAATTCCATTTCAATTCACAAATTAAGTAGGAGAACACTTATGGCAAAAGAAAAGTTTGAACGAACGAAGCCGCATGTTAACATCGGTACAATTGGACACGTTGACCACGGTAAAACAACATTAACAGCTGCAATTACAGCAGTATTAGCAGTGAGCAATGATGCTCAACTTATGGATTACGATCAAATCGATAACGCACCTGAAGAGAGAGAGCGTGGTATTACTATCGCTACTTCACACGTTGAGTACGAAACTGATAGTCGTCACTATGCACACGTTGACTGTCCGGGTCACGCGGATTATGTTAAGAATATGATTACTGGTGCTGCACAAATGGATGGTGCTATTCTTGTTGTTTCTGCAGCGGATGGTCCAATGCCACAAACTCGTGAGCATATCCTTCTTTCTAAGCAAGTAGGTGTTCCTTATATCGTTGTATTCATGAACAAAGAAGATATGGTTGATGATGAGGAGCTTTTAGAGTTAGTTGAGATGGAGATTCGTGAACTATTAGATATGTACGATTTCCCGGGTGACGATACTCCAATTACTGCTGGATCTGCTCTTAAAGCTCTTGAAGAAGCTAAAGAGGGAACTCTTGGAGAGTGGTCTGAGAAGATTATCGCTCTTATGAAAACAGTAGATGAGTGGATTCCTGAGCCAGCTCGTGAAACTGACAAAGATTTCTTAATGCCTGTTGAGGATGTTTTCTCAATCTCTGGTCGTGGTACAGTTGTTACTGGTCGTATCGAGCGTGGTGTTGTAAAAGTTGGTGACGAAGTGGAAATCGTAGGTATCAAAGATACTCAAAAGACTACTGTTACTGGTGTTGAAATGTTCCGTAAAGAGATGGAACAAGGTGAAGCAGGTGATAACTGTGGTATTCTTATCCGTGGTATTGGTAAAGATGAAGTTGAGCGTGGTCAAGTTCTTTGTAAGCCGGGTTCAATCACTCCACACACTAAGTTTACGGCAGAAATTTATGTACTAAGTAAAGATGAGGGTGGTCGTCATACTCCATTCTTCAACGGTTACCGTCCACAGTTCTACGTTCGTACAACTGACGTAACAGGTGCAATCACTTTACCAGAAGGTACTGAGATGGTTATGCCAGGTGATAATGTAAGTATTACTGCTGAATTAATTCACCCAATTGCAATGGAGAAAGGTACAAACTTCGCTATCCGTGAGGGTGGTAGAACTGTTGGTGCTGGTGTTGTTGCAGAGATTCTTGCATAATTAGCCTCGTGCTAATTATGTAAAATCCCCTCAAAGGTAATAATATGAGAGAAGCGATTCACTTAGGTTGTGAGAAGTGTACAAGAAGAAACTATCACACAACTAAAAATAAAAAAACTCATACTGAAAAATTTTCAGTAAAGAAATATTGTAAGTTTTGTCGTGAGCATACTGTTCACAAAGAGATGAAACTGTAACAATCTTATAGATTAACCTTTTTGGTTAATCTATTTTAGGCGTGTAGCTCCAATGGTAGAGCACCGGATTCCAAATCCGGGTGTTGGGGGTTCGAGTCCCTCCACGCCTGCCACTTCATATATTATTAGTGAAGCAAAATTGCTTTATTTATAATAGATGACATATTTACAAGATTGGAAGATAAATGAACTTAAAAAAACATATAGATAATGCTAAGTTAGAGCTACTCAAAGTAATCTTTCCTACATCAGGTCAGGTAAAACAGGCGTATATCTCAGTAGTGATAGTGGTTTCTGCAATTGCAGCATTTTTAGCATTAGTAGATTTAGTAATGTCTTCTGTAATGTCAACAATCTTAGGTTAAGGAGTTAGTTATGGCACAACAATGGTACTCCATTCAAACTTATGGAAATGATAGACAGGTAAGAGATGCAATTTTTAATATGATTGAAGAGATGGGTCTTCAAGAATTTATTACAGAAGTTATCGTTCCAACAGAAGATGTTATCGAAGTAAAAGATGGCAAGAAGAAGGTAAGTGAACGCTCATTATACTCAGGATATGTATTTGCTAAAATGGAGCTAAATACTGAAATTCAACACCTTATCCAGTCACTTCCAAAAGTTTCTGGTTTTATTGGAGAAGGGAATCGTCCGACACCGCTAAGTGAGCATGATATTAATGTTATCCTAGATCGTGTAAATAATCGTGCAGCACCAAAACCAAAAGTGTTTTTTGATAATGGTGAGACTGTACGTATTATTGATGGACCATTTGCTAACTTTACAGCGACTGTTGATGAATATGATTTAGAGCATGGTACACTAAAGTTAAATGTATCTATTTTTGGAAGAGCCACTCCAGTAGATATTTCATACACACAAGTAGAGAAGATAATATAGCAAAGATAACTACGCTAAGGCTAGGTTTTATTAGGAAACTTAACCTTAGCGTAGTTGAATCGAAAGTTGCGTGAGCTTCTGCTGAATATATCGATGCCCTCTTGGGTAAACTTAGCGTTAATAGTCCAATCTCTATTTAGATTGGAATTAAAATTATATAAAAGGAAAGATTATGGCAAAAAAAGTCATGGATTATATCAAGCTACAAATTGAAGCTGGTAAAGCTAACCCAGCACCACCAGTAGGACCAGCACTCGGACAACGTGGTGTGAATATCATGGAATTCTGTAAAGCATTCAATGAAAAGACAAAAGATAAAATGGGATTTAAAGTTCCTGTTGTTATTACAGTTTACAATGATAGAAGTTTTTCTTTCATTACTAAACAACCACCAGCATCTGCTCTTCTTATGAAAGCTGCAGGACTTAAAAAAGGTACGGATAATCCACTTAAAAATAAAGTTGGAAAGATTACTCGTGCGCAATTAATGGAAGTTGTTGCTCAAAAAATTGAAGATTTAAATACAGACGATAACGAAATGGCAGCAAATACTTTAGCTGGTTCTGCTCGTTCAATGGGTATTGAAATAGTAGATTAAAGTCTAGAAAATCATCGACCACAGTGATTTAAAATTGTGTGGCAGAATTAATATGGAGATTTGTTATGAGTAAAAGATATAAACAATTAGTAGAAAAAATTGATAGTAAAAAATTATATTCAGTAGAAGAAGCTGCTGCAACAGTAAAAGATTTAGTAAGTGCAAAGTTTGATGAGACTGTTGAAATTGCAATGAACTTAAATGTAGACCCTCGTCACGCTGATCAGATGGTTCGTGGTGCGATTGTATTACCACATGGTACTGGTAAAACTGTTCGTGTTGCAGTTTTTGCTAAAGGTGTTAAAGCTGATGAAGCAAAAGCAGCGGGTGCAGATATCGTTGGAACAGATGATTTAGTTGCACAAATTAAAGAGGGTATATTTAACTTTGATGTAGTTGTTGCTGCACCAGACTGTATGGGACTTGTTGGTCAAATCGGTCGTATTCTTGGGCCAAAAGGTTTAATGCCAAACCCGAAAACTGGAACAGTTACACCAGATGTGGCTACTGCAGTAAACAATGTTAAGGGTGGTCAAGTTACTTTTAGAGTTGATAAAAAAGG
>JALWSY010000073.1 GCA_027083035.1 Sulfurimonas sp.
TACCTCTTTTTTCTCTACACAGGCTCTATCGGTCTGCTCTTCATCGCAACAAAAAACTACAAAGCACTCGTTGCTGTTTTTTTAGGCTCACTAGTAGGTCTCTTTTTTCATCTCTACTTCGGAGGAGAGTTCTATCTTGACACTATCAAGTATCTTCTCACAGACCAGACACTTAGAGAAGGATTAAAAGTTGGCGAGGGAACACCATTTTTTGCTATTTTAGGCGCGCTTAACTACTATGTTTTAGTCCTTCTTGCTTGGAGTATCTCCTTTTTCATCATCTACAGGTATCAGGCATATTTTAAAAAGCAGCAGTTAGCGACACTTATACTTGTAATGTCTCCTCTTTGGCTTGCACAATCAAGATATGCCCTTTTACTCCAGCCTATCTTTTTTCTCTATCTTTTTATCGAGAGTAAAAATATCATCCGCCTCTTTCTCTCAAGAGGCGTGCAGTATTACATTTTTCACTTTGTTCACATACTCAAAACAAACCAATACAAAACTATTTTTCTCATTCCTGCTCTGCTCTACACCATTTTTATGTATGGCTACATTATGAGAGAGAATGACTGCACACCAACACTCAAAGAGAAAGAGTTTTATCAAAATAAAAAATTTAACAACAAAACCATTCTTCTAAATAATTTTACAACAGATATCTACTATGGACTCTATCTTAACCCCTCAATCAAGTTTATTCCTAGTTGTAGTGTTGGCTGGTTTGATCATAACAAAAGCATGAAAGATATCTACATTAGAATGATGAAAGATAAAGGGATATCTGAAGAGGAACTCAATCAACTCTTAGAATATACGGGTGCTACATACTATTTTCACTTTTTATCTAACTCCAAGCAGGTACTCTCACTCAAAAAACTAAAAGAGTTTGACATAAAGCCTCTTTTAATTTTAAATGATAAAATACTTTTTGAAAAAAAGGATACCAATGAGTAAAAAAATCGCTGTCTTAATCCCCTGCTATAACGAAGAGCTGACCATCGCTTCAGTCGTTAAAAAGTTTCAAAAAGAGCTGCCGCAGAGTGATATCTATGTCTATAACAATAACTCTACAGATAACACAGCAGAGGTTGCCAAAGAGGCAGGTGCCATTGTGCGCAATGTGATGCAAAAGGGAAAAGGGAATGTTGTCCGTGCCATGTTTATGGAGGTTGAGGCGGATATCTATGTGATGATAGATGGCGATGATACCTACCCTGTAGAGGATGTGCATAACCTTATAGCCCCTATACAAAATGGTGATGCAGATATGAGCATAGGCGATAGACACTCCAATGGAAGCTATAAAGAGCAGAACTCCCGAAACTTCCATAACTTTGGAAACAATCTTGTAAAAAACCTCATAAATAGTCTCTACAAAGAGAATCTCAAAGATATTATGAGTGGTTTTCGTGCTTTTAATAGAGACTTTGTAAAACACTTTCCTATCCATAGCAGCGGTTTTGAGATAGAGACAGAGATGAGTATGCACGCCCTAGATAAGCGTTTTAAGATTCAAGAGGTACCCATAGGGTATGTAGAGAGAATAGAGGGAAGCTTCTCAAAGCTCAACACCTACAGCGATGGTATCAAAATTTTAAAGACAATCTTTTGGCTCTTTAAAAACTATAAGCCGCTCACCTTTTTCACCTACTTTGCGGCTCTCTTCTTTTTACTCTCACTTATTGTGGGAGTGCCTGTTATTGTAGAGTTTTGGCAGACCTCCTATGTTACAAAACTCCCCTCTGCTGTTCTTGCAGTAGGGCTGATGCTTATCTCTTTAATGTCTCTGTTTATAGGATTTTTACTCGATACCGTAGTGAGACAACACAGAGAGTTCTTTGAGCTTACCCGTCTTAACTCCTAGCGCCTATGTTACTCTTTAAGTTTTTAGTTACAGGGAGCATCAACACCCTCTTTTACTATCTACTCTATGCGCTGCTTATCTACCTTGGTCTCTCCTACACAGCGGCTGTTATTATAGCCACCTTTATCACTATGCTCTTTAGTTTTAAAACTTTTGGAAAATATGTCTTTAAAAAGAGTGATAATACTCTCATTATAAAGTTCGCACTGCTGACACTCTTTAATCTGCTTTTAAACATCATAATAATTTACCTCTTAAAAAAAGCAGGTTTAAATGACTACACAGCAGGTTTACTTGCATCACTACTAGTAGCTATTAACTCTTTTTTTATTAATAAAATCTTTATCTTTAAATAATCTAAGTACTTAATTGATACAACTTTTTACGCTCACTCGAACCTGCGATGTTGAGCTGTTTTCTATACTTGGCTATCGTTCTTCTCACCATCTTGACTTTGAACTTCTCCTCTATGAGGGCGAGCAGTTTCATATCACTGAGTGGTTTTGCTCTGTTTTCGGTTTTTACTAAACTTATAAGGTACTCTTTTATCGCCGCATTACTCACATCTTCATCAATGGCAGTAGTAAAAAACTCCTTCATTGCAAAAGTGCCTCTATCACAGGCTATGTACTTGTTCGCTATGGCTCTTGAAATGGTAGAGGGGTTGTGTCCAAACTCATCAGCAAGTGTTTTGAGTGTCAAAGGCATAATACGACCACCAGTAAAAAAGTCATACTGATACTCAACTATCATAAGCCCTACTTTGTAGAGCGTTGCTTTTCGCATCTCTAATGCATCTACTAAAGACTTTGCCTCTTTAATCTTCTGGGTTATAAAAGAGTGTTCTACTGCATAGTTTGTGTCTATGTTTATAGTCGGATAGTAGGCATCATTGAGTTTTACTTCTATATTATTGTCATCATCAAAAAAGATCATCAAATCAGGAACTATCTGCATAGACTCCTCTTGATACTCTATATTTGGCGGATTTTTAAAAGTAGAAAGAATATGCATCACCTCTGCAAAGGAGTCCTCTTTGGAGTAGTTATGTATGTCATTTAAATTATTTATGATTGTGACTGCCAAAGGGTATGCCTTATCACTTATCTCTGAGTTGTCAAGTTGAAAGATAAAAGACTCAGCTAAATCTTTTGCACCAATTCCTACAGGATCCACATATGCAAACCGCAGACGCACCTTTTCAAAATCCTCCATAGTGATACCATGCTCTTGACAAAACTGCTCACTCTCTCCCTCATAAAACCCAAACTCATCAAGATTTGCAACAACAAAGTGTGCTATCTCCTCTGAGAGCGGTGTAGGAAAGAGTGGTGCGCCGAGCTGCTCATCTAAGACATCATAAAGTGTACGTCCCTGAATAGTAAGTGCTTCTATTTGTTCTGTTCTTGAGTTACTTACCGCACGAGAGATAACTTTTCGCGGTATCTTAGCCTCAAAGCTCTCCTCATATCCAGACTCTATCTCCACTACAGGGTTTGCCTCCACAAAAGGAGCCATAGCCTCACCCAAATCAGAGAGACTTGAGTGTAAAATCGGCAGCCAATTACGCAGAGTGTTTGAGAGTTTATGTTTATTCTCTACGGATTGTGTCTGTCTCAGGGCTGCCATAAAATACTCTTCTTAACTAGAACTTAAAGTTCTCACCAAGATAGTGTCTTCTCACATCTTCGTTTTGCTCAATCTCTTGACTTGTACCACTTGCTAAAAGTGAACCTGCTTTAATAACATAGGCTCTGTCGCATACCGCTAAGGTCTCACGAACATTATGGTCAGTTATAAGCACACCGATATCATAAGAGACTAACTGCTGTATAACATTTTGAATATCCATCACAGCGATGGGATCAACCCCCGCAAAAGGCTCATCAAGGAGGAGAAATTTTGGTTTATTGACAAGCGCTCTTGCTATCTCGACACGCCGTCTCTCACCCCCTGAGAGTGATATACCTTTACGGTAGCGAATCGGCTCAATGTTGAACATATCTAAAAGCTCTAAGATACGACTCTCCTGCTCTTTTTTATCTTTCATGCCTACTTGTGCAGCAACCATAAGGTTATCTTCAACACTCAAATCTTTAAAGATAGAAGCCTCTTGGGGTAGATACCCTATCCCCTTACGCGCTCTTTGATGCAGAGGCATTTTAGAGAGATTCTCTCCATCAAAAAAGACATCCCCTGCAGTTGCCTCAACAAGCCCGCATATCATATAAAAAGTAGTAGTCTTCCCTGCTCCATTTGGACCTAAGAGTCCCACTACCTCACCACTTGAAACCTCAAGGCTCATCCCTTTTACTATCTCAAGACTCTTTATTCTCTTTTGTAAATCAACTGCTTTAAGCGTGTGCATACTCTACCCTGTACTCTCTCTCATCATCGGAAAGTTTCACTATCTCTATAGTTGTTGTTGGAATACCTGCTAATTCTAAAATCTCTATAAGTGCATCATCACCCCACTCTATGAGGTGGATACCCTCTTTTTCAAGCTCCTCTAACATTCCCAAAGAGATAAAATGCTCTAACCCATTATTATACAAATCATAATGATAAATCTTCTCGCCATAAACCTGTTGGAGTGAAAAGGTTGGAGAGGTTACTGCATCATCTACTCCTAGCGCTTTGACAACAGCCTTTACAAGTGTAGTTTTGCCTGCTGCCAAATCCCCTTTAAGTATCACTACTCCATTATCTATCTTGCGACCAAACTCTGAAACAAGTGGCAGAAGGTTATCCTCTTTTAATCTAAATGTCATCATAGTTTATTAGATATCTCTATGATTTGACGCAGTTTCTTCTTTGCACGCGCATTTGCAAGTGCCTCACGAGCTATCTCAAGACCATCTTGCATATCTCTTGCCATGCCATCGACCATAAGAGAGGCTGCAGCGTTAAGCAGTACAATGTCTCTTTGTGCATCACTTGCACTCCCCTCGAAGATATTGAGCAGTATTTGTGCATTCTCCCTTGCATCACCACCTAAAATCGCTTTAAGGGGCATCTTTCTTATCCCATACTCCTCAGGGTCTATCTCAAACTCATGTACGACTCCCTCACGAAGCTGTGCTGCGTATGTTACACCACTAATGCTAATCTCATCCATTCCTTCACTAGAGCTGACAACGAGAGCGGAGTTAGCCCCATTTATCTTGAGTGCTTCGAGCATTTTAGGCACAAAAGCCTTATCAAAGACACCAAGCATAGACTTCTTCACACCTGCGGGATTTGTTAAAGGACCAAGAATGTTAAAGATAGTCTTATCAGGGATACTTTTTCTCACAGGTACTATAAAGCGCATAGCAGGGTGATGCTTTTGTGCAAACATAAAGGTAAAGCCACTCTCTTCTAAGAGTTTTGCACTCTCCTCTATACTCAAATCAAGTCGCACTCCAAGTGCCTCAAACATATCAGCACTCCCACTTTTTGAAGTAATGGAGCGACTCCCATGTTTTGCAACACTCACACCACAGGCAGCCACTAAGAGTGCTGTTGTTGAGGAGATATTAAACGAGCCTATCTTATCACCTCCCGTTCCAACTATATCCATAGAACGCTCTCTTGTCTCCTCTGAGATAGGCAGAGCGATGGCGTGTGAGCGCATCACCTCTGCTCCGGCAGCTATCACCTCTGTCGGTGTCTGCTCATTGAGCGTCAAAGAGAGTAGAAAATCACGCATCTCTGCATCATCCATCTTATGGTTAAAGAGGTCTTCAAATGCCTCTCTTGCTGACTCATAGTTCATCTTAAAGCTCCTTTATATACTCATGCTGTAGTGATTTTGGTGTCGATTTTGTAGTAGGTATCTGCAAGACTTTATACTCTTTGGAACTCTCCAAATAGTTGATGGTTATAACATCTCCCACCGCTACATTTTTACTTGGTTTAACAACAACGCCATTGATGGCAACAACCTTGTTTGCCAACATATCCTGTGCTATGCTTCTTCGTTTTGTAATATTTACCGCATTTAAAAATTTATCTATTCTCATAGGGTTATTGTAGGGAAATTAAACTGAAAGTATTGTAAGAAAATCACTAAATTTCAAAGTTGGAACAATTCTTGCATAATGTTTTAATTATGCAAAATTTTTCTACTATCCCAATGGGTGATATTATCAATATACTACAAGAGCAAATACAGACTATCTCTGCACAAGAAACAGTAAGTTTTAAGGTGCTTAACCCTGACATCATGAGCAATGTCTATAATGGCACAATAATTTCTATCAATAACCAAGAGTATATCTACAGGGGGTTTAAGTCATGGATGGAGTTAGCACAACAGATGCGATGTAAAATGCTCACTCCTCAACTCTTAGATGAAAATTTTATACTTATGAGATATCAAAAACTCAATGAAGATGCAAGTTTTCATGCTGCAGATATTAAAAAAGAGGAGAAGTATGGGGAAGCTTCTATCTTCTCACAGATTCATAAAAATGAGGAGGCCTCCTTTATCTACTACTATAAACAGGCACTTAAAAATGTCAATGTAGATAAGCGCCTGCGCATTCTTAACCTTGGGGTAAATAGTGGAGATGAGTTTGAAGCACTTATAAAAGAGTCACAAAATTTTAATACTTTGGAGTTGCTTGGTATAGACTACTGCTCTTCAGCCATTAAAAGAGCAGAAGAAAAATTTCAAAAGTATAAAAATATAAAATTTTTAGAGTATGATATTAATCATCTTAATGACTTAAACTTAGAGAAATTTGATCTTATCATTAGTATAGGAACCCTACAGAGTTCAAATCTTGAGTACAACAAACTGCTTATGTCCATAGTACAAAATCAACTCAAAAGAGATGGTGCCATGATACTTGGATTTCCAAACTGTCGATGGATAGATGGAGAGATGATTTATGGAGCAAGAGTAAAAAACTACTCTTTTTCAGAGATGGGGCTTCTTTACAAAGATGTTATCTTTGCAAAGAAGTATCTACAACAGAAAAAGTTTCGAGTAACTTTAACTGGTAAGGATTATATCTTTGTAACAGCTACTTCTATATTAGCCATTTAAAGCAGTATTGATTTTCTCACTCGCTTTATTTTGAATATCATTCTTTTTACCCTGTAGGTAAGTATTTACACCAGCAACTAAACCAACACCAACAACTACTAATAAAAGAGCAACTAATACTCCACTCATACCTTTTTGTGACTTTAAACGACCTAATAAGTTCTTTAACATTTTATTCCTTTTTTCCTTGTGATAAACTTGTGATAATTATACCTACATTTTCCATATAATGCAAATTATTTTTCATTAAATAAGATATAATTTTTGTTTATATCTTATCTACAAATGCTTTTGATATCCAGAGATCTCTATTTTCTTTAGAACACCCTTTATAACAGTTCTCATAAATCTTCAACCAAGTAGTTCCATTGATATCTTTGGACTCTTTAGAGGTAAACTCATGCCCTTTAATCCAAACATTTAAAGGCTCTCCATCAACCGGCTTGTCGCGTAAAAAGATTTTTTCTGTATTGACACTATAGTGCTGTACTTCTGAAGTTGCATCATCTCTATCTACTCCCTCTTTTTTCTCTTCAGCAATTGCATGATTTACATTTACTTTCTCTGTTGGTGCAATAGAAACTGCTTTACCACTTTTCTTATCTATATACAGAGGTTCTTGCTTTGTAACTACTGGCTTTGGTTTTGACTTAGGCTCTTTTTCTTGCATCACAACAGGTTTTTTTTCTACTACTTCTGGTTTTGGTTCAACTTTTTTTGTAGCCTTTGTCTCCACAACAGGCTCCTCTTCAGCTATTACCTCTTCATAAATAGCATCACTATCACTTTTATCTGCATTATCTTCTGTTTCAATAATCATTACTGCATCATCTGCATTTGCTACTTTCACATCAACTTTTTTAGCTTCATCTCTATCTGATGTCTCTACTATAATTGTTGGCGTATGTTTTACTAAATCAACACTCTCTTCATGAAAGAGTCCCGCATCCTCTTTAAAATCACGATAAATGTGTGTATCATCTACCTCTTCATTTGCATCTACTATCTCAGGCACTAAAAAGAAGAGTAAATCATTAGACTTTACACCACTTACAGTATGCGTAAAAAATTCACCAAGGTAAGGTATGTCTCCAAGAAATGGTATCTTCTCTTGACTATCTACATCATCCGTATGTAGTCTTCCACCAAGGGCGATAACCTGCCCTGATTCAACTACAACATTTGTACTAATTTTTTTATTTAAAAAAGAGGGTACAGAGATACCATCACCAAGTGCTACATCATGATCTTTATTTGTATCAAATTCACTATCTTCAATGCTTACATTTATGTACATAAAGCCATCTTTTTGCATAAACTTACTTGTAAGATTTAAGTAGAGTCCATACTGTTTCTCTTCGAGTTGAATTGTTGGTGCATATCCCGCGTTTTGTGTCAATCCTGTTGGAATATAGACCTTGCCACCTACTCTAAAGCTTGCATTTTTATCCTCAGTTGTTATAAGAACTGTATCATCAAGAATTTTACCGATTCCCTTTTTTTCTAAAAAGTTAAGTGTACTTGTTATAGAAGTTCCTCTATTTTGACTCAGTCCACCAGCATTATTAAGTAACCAACCGCTAAAGGTAGCACTATTTGCAGCCTCTGGATTAACAGATAAATTGAGATAATCACTAAAGAAACCAAGACCAGTCACACCACCCAAATCTTTTGCTCTTTGATTGTTTACCTCTACAAGGTAGAGTTTTGTGCGTATCATTTTATTTACTTTTTTTGTATCAGTAAGATCCATAAACTTGTTCATATCTACACCAGCATGCTTTAGTAACTCGTAAACTCTAGATTTATCATGAGGGTTTGCAAACTTACCTGTTATCACAGTCGATCCATCACCAACCTTACTCAGTTCTACCTCTGGCTCTATCATGTTTATCATTTTCTGAATAAATCCTAGATTTTCATTGACATACACATGATAATTTTGAATACTGCCATCTTTATACTTTATCAAAATAGATGTATTTCCACTCTTCTTTCCGAAGATTTTAAGTGTTGTACCCCGCTCTTTTGATGAACTTAACAAAGAGACATTAATCATCTCTCTATTTCCAATCAAAAGCTTTTTAATCTTTTTATCAAGTTTAAGTATGTTGTATTCATTATTAAACACAACAATATCTTCAGCAAATAGACTATAGACTATACTAAGTATGAGTATTATTTTTTTCATTAGTTTCCTTTTATGGACAAGTTAGTGTCACTGATAAATTTTGATCATGATAGGAGTAGGTCTCTATCGTTGTAGCTATTCTCTTTCCATTAAAATAGCCACCATTCACAGTATGTTCTACTGTAATTGAAATCTCTCCCGCAGGTCCTGTATATGTTGGGACTGAAAAAATTACGGTTTTTCCACCCGGACATAACTTACTTGCTTTGGTTTGAAACTCTGTCAAATCAACAAAGTTAGTTGTATCTTTGAGTGAGTTGGCATACTCTGAAGTCATATTAGCAATTAGCTTTAAGCGATAGTCAGTCTGCATCACACTCCAGTAGTCCAACATAATAGTTACACTAAAGGCAATCATAGGCACTACTACAAGCAGCATTGCCATGATTTGACTTAAACCAAAGCCTCTACGAAAATGTCTAATCTTCATAAGATATGCTTACCTTTTCAACAACTTTTTTCTTGCGTTTCTTTTTCTTATACACAGGAACATGATCAACTAACATTTTCTTTTTATACTTTTGAATTTCTGGATTCAATTTAGATGTCGATTTTATCATCCAAAGATGCCCTCTGTTATCTCTTGAGGTATTGTAAATATTATTCATATTTAACACTTGCGTCTTATAGTAAGTTGCAAGAATATTTTTAACATCCCCCGGTAAAATATCAAAAACAACAGCATTCGCACGCGTTATCGCACCCTCTTTACCTACACTCACTACTCTATTGATTCTTTGGGTATTACTTACAAAAGAGTTTATCAGTAGATGTACAGCGACATACTTTGTATCAAATCCATTCTCTTTAGAGTTCTTTTTAGGAACAACCGTTACAATATCTATAAAATCACCCGCCTTGAGAGATTCATCTATATTTTTAAACAGACTAAGAGGCATTGTTAGTGTGTCTTTATTATTGTCATATTGACTCAAGTTTTCATCAGCCGACTCAACTTTTTTCTCCACTCTCTTTATAGTTTGCTTTGTAGCCACAACCTCCTCTTCAGGTTTTTCAGAAGAAAGCTTTTCAGCTCTCAATGGCTCATCTGCAAACATAGCTATCTTTGCATAGTGTCCAACTATCTCAGCAGCAACTAAAGGAGTAAATGTAACATAAGATTTTGGCAGAGATGCTTGATGGATATCATTTACAGTAATCTTCTCACCTTTACTTATATTACGACTTGTCACATAAACATCAACCTTCTCAACTTTTGGAGTAGAACCTTGTTTGATATACAACAGTAGTGCTATCGATGATGAGAAGAACACCAATCCCACCAACATACCAATTATTAACCTTATTTTTCTATTTTTCATAAAACTCCTTTATTTAAAATCCGGGCATTAAAGCACCCTCTGACATTGGAAATGCAATCATTGCGATGACTGCAGGCAGTATAAAGAGAAACATTGTAAATGTCAAACTTATATTCATAGTTGCAGCTTTTTTCTCTACAGAAAGCAGTTCAGCATCTTTTATCTCCTGTGCTTGATTTTCAAATATTGTCTTAACGCCAATACCTGTCTCTTCTGATAACTTCATAAAGCCCACTATCGTTGCAATAGATTCAGATCCTGTTCTACTTGCCAAGTTTGCATACGCAATCTCACCACCATAAGTAATAAACTCATACTTAAACATACTCGACTCATAAAGTAAATCTTTCCCAAGAACCCCTGTAGCCTCTGTTGTTACTTTATCGATGGCATTATTTAAACCACCACCACCTTCAAGAATAATAATAAGAAGATCAATAAAAATGGCAAGATCGTTATCTATTCTTTTAATCCTCGCTTTTACCTGCTCTTCAAGATACAAAAAAGGCATAGCAAAAGGAAGAATCACCGCTATAAAAAGTATAAAATACTTCATAAAAGCTCCAAAATCTATAATATAAATTAAAAAGACTAGAGAACCAGAAGCAAGTATTGAAGCTATAATAATTTCATTAAAATCTTTTTGCGTTAGCCCAGCCTTTAAGAGTTTAAGTTTAAATTCTGCTTTTTTCTTACTCTCTTCTTGATTTAAAATCTCAGTATCTGTAATCTGAAAGATTTTTTCTATATGCTTATTGTGCTTATATGTAATAAGAAAGTATCTTAAAGCCAAAGCTACTATAAAGAGTCCCGATAGAACAAGTGTAAGGTAGAGTAAAATTTCCATTATTTATCCACCCTTGTAATAAGTTTATTGATTACCATCCCAACAAACACCCATAATCCAATACCTAAGAGTTGAAATCGTCCATACTCTGAGTTCATAAAATACTCATGTAATTTACCGTCAAAGTTTCCATTCATTGAAAAATATAGGAAAATCGCAATACCCACAACAATATATGAGCCAAAACTACCCTCTCTAGTTACAACATCTACCTTCTCTTGCATCTTTTTTCGATAGTTAATCGTCTCTTCAACTTTTTCAAGTGTATTTGAAAATTGACCACCACTCTCTCTACCGATTTTAATAGCCAATGCAAAAATAAGCAACTCTTTAGATTCCACATATTTACTCATATTTTTAAATGCTTCCTCTTCACCAATGGCATTTTTCTCTTTAAAAAATCTATCAAAAATCTCTTTGAACATCTTTGAACCTGAGACCTCTATCGACTTTGTAAGTGCTTGTTCAAAACCAATACCGTTTTTCATCATCTTTACTAAAACGGAAATTGCAACTGCCAAAAAACGGTTAAACTCTTTTTTTCTATTTACAATAATCGTCTGAAGTACCATCCAAAATATTAAAGCTCCAAAAGGAATACCAATAAGATAACCTACCCAATGCTTCAAAAAGAGTGCAAAAAGAGAACCAAAAATAGTTACAAAAAGTAAAAAAACAGCTATAAATAGATATACTGAAAAGTTCATACCAGCATGAAGCATCATATTTTCTAGTCTTACTAAAAAAGACTGTTTCTCAACGCGTTCATCTCTTTGAGAGAGTATTTCACTCGTCTCGTCATCTTTTGATGCGATAACATCTTTGATAAAAGAGAGATGCCGCAGTCTATTGTACTCTCCAAAGAAGAGATACAAAAGACCAGCTCCGCTAAAACTGATAATAAAAAGTAGTAAAATGTCTATTTGTAATGCACTCATTTTCGTAAATTAGGCCATCTTTCAATTAAGTTTCCAGTTGCACTACTATAGGAAGATTGAATAATCTCCGCCATATAGTGTGCTTTCCAGCCACACATCCTCTCTGGGTGAAACTGCTTTAACTCATCTACCAACATCTCTTTTGTTACTACAAAATCATTATCAAAGATACGTTTATCTATCGTCACTCCATTGTGCAGCATTTTTGTAATTGACCTCGTTGATGCAGAGATTGCTCTGAAGTTTCCACTCGAATCCATCGGATTTTCAACATTTTTTGATCTTTGAAACTCAAAGATATCAAGCATAGAGACAACACCGTTCTCCTCTACCCTTTTTTCTGGTTCTGATATTTTAATAATTCTACGCCTTCCATCAGGAAAACGAACAATCTGAACAACCAAATCAACAGCAGAGACTATCTGTGAACGCACAAAGGTCATATTTGCCGTTGGGCGTGCTTCTAAGAACATATTTTCTATTCTCACTATTGCCTCTTTTGTATCATCGGCGTGAATAGTTGTCATAGACCCCGGGTGACCTGTATTCATTGCATTGAGCATTGTTACAATTTCAGGTCCACGACACTCCCCAACAATGATACGTCTTGGAGAAGAACGCAGAGCAGTTCTTAGAAGTGACTCAATATTAATTGCTCCTGCACCCTCTTCATTTGGTGGTCTTGTCTCAAAAGAGCGGATAGCATGACAAGGCATCTGTGGTTTCATCTCTTTTGTGTCTTCGATGGTAAGCAGCTGATCACCCTCATCTATAAAACGGGTAATAGCATTTAAAAAAGTAGTTTTACCACTTGAAGTACCACCAGAGACTACGATATTTAACTTTCCTGTAATCGCTTTGAGTAAAAAATATGCCATCTTCAAATCAATCATATTAGAGTCTATGAGTGATTCAAATAGAAGTGGTATCTCCCGAAACTTTCTAATGGTAATATAAGACCCCGGTTTTCCATCTCTATCTAAATTTGCAGCAACAGGAGGAATCTGAATCTCAATACGAGAACCATCAGGAAGTTTAGCTGAAGCGATTGGGCTTGATTCATCTACCTTTCTATTAGAGGACTGCAACATTCTATTTATGATATGCTTTAAATCCTCTTCACTTCTAAAACGAAAAGGTGTACTGATAGTCTTTCCATCATAGATAACATCGATGTAATCTTTTGTATTTACTATAATATCATTTAACCCTGTACCAGCCACACGGATAATAGTGCTTAAAGGTCCATAATTGAGCAGGTTATCAATAACAAAATCTGCTATCTCATTTTTCATAGAAAATTTTGGTATTGAAAACTCAGATATATGCTTGAGTACAACCTCACGAATCATCTCTTCTGTAAGTGTAGTAGTAATATTTAGTTTTTCTAAAAAAGCATCATAAATCTCACATGCTAATGCAAAATACTCATCATTTTTATAGATAAGAGGAAAGCAGAGATCTTTACACATCTTCACTTCTGGTTCTTCAATAACCGTCTCTTCCGCCTCTATAGCTACATCTCGTACTGTTTTTTGACCTTGAATCTTCTCTTTTAAAGCCATTGTTTTACCTTAGAAAAAAAGCTCTCTTCGCTTTTTAGTTGATGCTGTAGCTCTTCTTTGTTATTTTCTTGCTTTTCACCGGTAAAAAAACGCTTCTCAAACTCATGCAGTTTTTGTACAAATGGAGCTGTTGGATAGACATCACACACTAGCTGCGCTTCATTCCAACACTCACGCAGATGCACCGCATCATTTGGTAGGGAAAAGTCTATGGTGAAGTTATGCTTCAAACCTTTTGAGAGGATTTTTGTTGCTTCATCATGTGTCACAGAACCAAAAGAGTCTGATCTGTTTGCGATGATATGCGTCTTATTATACCAACCACTTTTATCTATTATGTTGATATATGTTTTTAAAATCGCCATAGATGGAATACTAAACTCGGTAATAATAAAAATATGATCAGCTAACTCCTGAACATCTATCTCTAAATCTGAATCTTCAAAAACTCCAACATCGATAAAAATATAATCGAACTTATCTTTTACATACATGATGAAATTAAGATAGGCTTGAACATTATCAACCTTTGTCAAAACATCTTTATCTGTATGCTTTTGGATACCCGCTACAAAGTAGAGATTGTTGTTTACCTTCTCAAGTCCATTTTCAAACAGCTCTTCCATCGTAAGTTGCTGAATTGTAGGGATGTCTGCTATGGTCTTTTTTGGGCGAATAACATCAAAAAAGAGGTTTGAGATAGCTTTTGTATGTGCAAAATCTAAAAAAAGTACATTTTTATCTAGATTATTATTGGCAATATTTTTTGCAAGATTCATAGCGATAGTAGTAGTTCCAACACCACCTGCAATACCACTAAAAACAGAGATATTACTCTCTCCTCTTCTCTCTTTGATAACACTTTGAGAACTTCTTATCGTCTCTTTTATAATGCTGATATCTGGAGAGGCAATATCGATGTATTTGTCAACACCAATCTTACCAGCTAAAATAGCAGACTCGACATTACTCTCACCAACAATGATAATATAAAGATTATTACGAAATTTTATATGCTCTAATAATTTAATATCTTCAATATCTTCTACTCTATAGAGCAGAACAATATCTCTACTGTTACTTGCTGCATAGAAGTTAATAAACTCATCTATATTACCAAAATTTTGAACATCGGTAAATTCATCTTGAAGGTCGTTATAACACTCTTGATCTACTCTTGATACATACGCTACTGTCATTTACCCATTCCTGCGTTGCCTGATTTTCCTGCACTTCCTGATTTCCCAGCATTGCCTCTATTTTCTACTTTCCCTGTTTTCTTTGTACTCATTAAGTCATACTTTGTTGTTGTTCCTACAGTAGAGATATCGATATCTTCGTTGTTAATCTTCTTAACATGCAAGATAAGTCCACGGTGTACTTTCTCTTTGTACTCAATAACCGAGAAGTTGTCATTTGAGAAAAATAAAAAGTTACTACCACTTAGTAGTGTATCGAGTTGATTATCATATCCTGCAGGTTTTCCAGAGGAACCGAGCAGAAAATTTCCAATATTTGTAAATGTATCAAAGATGCGACCAAAAAGTCCCTTCTTCTGTCTTCCTTGATTTCTCTTACACCAATCTAACCAATCTTCTGTAGTAACATGGATAGTATATTCTGTTTGATTTGAGTAGTTCCACGGTAGTGCATATCCACAATGATCATGGTAACTTGAACTTGTTCTATTTAATAAATTATAATCGCTTACTTCATCATCATCTGAACATCTTTTACGTGTCTTTCCACCATCAAAATCAATTGTTTGTGGAACACCTTGTGTAAATGTATATGTTTTAGAACCTAAACCAAAAAGTCCATCTTTCTTTTTTACCTTACACGATGTAGCTTCTGTCCCATAAACACTCTCTAGCCCAAGTAGTTCCACATCATCAAAGCCTGTGATTGTACTACCATTTGTCAGTAAAAATGTAAGAGGCATGTGGTTTTTAAAGTCGAAATTTGCAGAGATTATCTCTGTTGTAGTTTTAGAACTACTTCCAAAGAAAAATCGAAACATAGAACCCATTACTGTTGTCATTGGTTTAAATATCTCTCCAAGAAAACTTCTTCTTCCTTGTGCATCAACTTGCGTTTTGTTTATGATATAGTTTTCATCATCTAAATTTCCTGCTATTGTTAGTAGTGTGTTTTCAGTATCTTGCATCACAGATTTAACATTAATCTCTTGACGAGAATTATTACTAAAAAATGGCATCCAGTTCGCCATACCAAAGAAGTTAATAATTTTACATGATGCAGAGGAGGAGTTATAAGTAAGAAAAAAACCTGAACAGCTACTACTTGTTTTGATGGTTTGCGCATTATAATCAAGTAGCGAGATAGTGCCACTTGCATCTGCCGCATTTGTGAGATTTACACTCACAGGATGATTTTTTTCTACTCTATGTTTCTGATCAAACCCATAAATGATGTTAGCTATATATCTATCTTTAGCATCTACTTCACCGGGACTTAGTGGGTCACCGTATGTAGCTGTAGCCGGTGAGAAGTAGTTATTAAAAAGCTCTCTTATATAATCAAAAAAACTTTTCTTATCCCCTGCTACAGGTGGTTCATCATGTTTATAATATTTTGGCGCCCGATAAACATCTAAAGCGTAAAATGCATCCTTATTGGCTACATTATAGTTATCTGCACTATCATACGGGATTCTATACTCACCGGCAGGTAAGGCATTTCCCTGTGCATCTACTTTTAATTCGGCGTTTGTTGCATAACCTTCATTTATGAGAAAAGGTTTTTGTCCAGAACACCCTGCATCATCTAAACCAGCTTTTTGACAAGCAAAGGTCTTCTCTATAGTTAACTTAAACAATCCTGTAGTAGTTATATTTTTAAACTCTGACTCTTTATTATCTGGATCTTCAAAACGACTCCAAAAGTTTTTAATCTTTAAAGAGGGGGTTTTAATCGAGATCTCTTGATAACGAATTGTATTTCCATACTTATCTTCAGGACCACCTTCACTCGCTGGTCTTGGGTATGATGCTTTTATTTCTGTGTTGGTGACTGGTTTATCTGCGTAACTATTTACAGTGATGGCACAAAGGAGTGCTAGTGCGACATTTACTTTTTTCATAAAAATTTTTCCTTCTTCTTACTTGTAGTTTTTATCTATCATTCTTGCTATATAAGCATCAACTAAAGCTTTCATTTCAGCTTCAGAGAGTGGTGTCTCGGCCTCTTTATTTTGCTCTTCGAGTTGAATATATTTTGCGGCTGCTGCTTTTAACAACCTCTCTTCAAGGTTTTGATGGTGAACGATACCATTTACCTTAGCAAGATTGTCACTAGCACCACCCATAAACATAATAAACCAAAAAAGAAGCATTACTGCTAAAATCAATGGTACTAATGCTGCTGAACCGTTTCTCATAAGTTTCCTATACCATACGCCGCAATTGCTCCAAGGCTCATAGCCGGAGCAAATGCAAAGCTCTCTTTTTTTAATAGTAGTAACAGTAATAGATGAAGGCCACCAGCAATCATAATGAAGTATCCGATGTTTGGGAGACCTATAAAAAGCGCACAAAAAGCACCAAAACGTAAATCTCCACCACCGAACGCCATATTAAGAACTATTGGAATAACAAATATTACTAATACTATAACTACAGATATCACATCATCTAAACTTAAAGTACCATAGAGATACTTTAACAGAACCAGAGTTATAAAAGAGGGGAATATTATCTTATCTAAAATAAGACCTTTTTTTATATCTATATAGGATACAATCCCTGAAATAGCTATAAAAAACAATAATATTACCATTTATTTCTCTTATAAGTTTTTGTGATATCATTGTGATACTTTTTATTGTAACGCAATAATGCTTATAATTTTTTGAATAGCAAATATTGTAGAACAAACTACGATATTCTACAAAATATGTTACATTTTAGCCATAAAATATAAAAAAATCTTATGAAGCAAAACCACTACAAAAGTTATCTTTAGCTACTACTATCTGTTTTTGCCTCTCTTTTCTTTTTGTATCTTTCTCCACAAAAATTTTCTTACGCGTTTTTGGGTCTAGCTCAGTATAGTACATCACCGCTGAATAGGTTGAGGGTGTAGGTGTAAAGACCTGTGCCTGTTCAGGATTCATCTGCAGTTCCTCTGTTGTAAAACGCTTCAACTCATGCATATCTTTCTCTTCACATCCCGGATGTGCGGCTATGAGATAGTAAGTTAAAAACTGCTTTTTTCCCTCCTCTGCATTGAGTCTGTCATACATTTTCTTGAAGTCTATTAGTGTCTGTTTTCCCGGTTTTCCCATCAACTCCAAAACATGTTGTTGTGTATGTTCTGGTGCAACTTTCATCTGCCCTGAGATATGATGCTTTACCATCTCTTTAAGGTAGGTATAGCCATGCTGTTTATCTTCTGTGATAAAATCATATCTCACACCAGAAGCCACAAACGCTTTTCTCACACCCTCTACTTGACGCACTTGACGCAGCAGATTAATATTTCTAGAGTGGTTTATCTTCATTGTACTACAGAGATGTGTTGCATCCACGCATCTTTGATGATCACAGGTACCGAGTTTAAGCTTTTTGTTACACTCATAACCATACATATTTGCCGTTGGTCCCCCAACATCGGAGATGATGCCTTTGTAATCTTTGTATTTATTAAAATCTTTTGCTTCTTGGAGTATGTTTTTCTCAGAACGCGTACGAATAGTACGCCCCTGATGCACTCCTATGGCACAGAAGTTACACTCACCCCAACATCCATGATGTGTCATGATGGAGAACTTTATCGTCTCTAGACATTTTACTTTACCATCTTTTGCATAGTAGGGGTGCAACTCTCTTGTAAAAGGAAGGTTAGAGTTTGCGTCCATCTCCTCTTCATTGAGATAATCACAGGGAGGATTTTGAATAAGATAACGCGTATCTACTTTTTGACAGAGTCCTTTAGCAGAGATGGGGTCGTTGTTGTCATAAAAATCATCAAAGAGATCTATGTACTTCTCCTTATCATCCAAACACTCCTGATGTGAAGGAAGTTGTATATACTCATAAACAGGCTCCTTAGAGATATAGCAGATACCTCGGATGTCCCTATAGTCTCGCTTCTGCTCTATAGCGCGAGTAAGTTGTTCGAGGGCAATCTCACCCATACCATATATCATAACATCTGCTTTTGAGTCAAAAAGGATGGGCTTTTTGAGTTTGTTTGACCAGTAGTCATAGTGCGAAACACGACGCAATGATGCCTCAATGCCTCCAAGGACTATGGGTACTGTATTTTTAAAGTATCTTCTAATGAGGTTAGTATAGACAAGCACAGCCCTATCTGGTCGTTTGTTGTTTTTTCCTCCCGGTGTATAGTCATCTGAGTTTCTAAACTTCTTTGTAGCCGTATAGTTACTTACCATACTATCTACACTCCCACCACTCACACCCCAGTAAAGACGAGGCTCACCAAGGCGCATAATATCATCAGGAGACTTCACATCAGGCTGTCCTATCATTCCAACCCTGTAGCCCATCCGCTCAAGCATACGACCAACCATAGAGACTCCGATAAAGGGTGAATCAATATAGGCATCACCACTCACTAAGATGACATCACAATAATCCCAACCACGAGCATCCATCTCCTCTCGCGTTGTAGGCAGGAAATCTTTTGCACTAAATGTTACTGTATTGCGTTTTGGTTGTTTTGATTTGTGTCTTCTACTCAAAGTTTCACCTTTTTTTGTACATAATTATTAATTATATAGTTTTTATATGTATAATAATACTTAATTTTTACAAAAGAAGAGATTAGTCATGACCTACCCTTATGAAAACTTAGAAGATTTTACACTCCCAAGTATGTTCAAACGCTCCGTTTCACTCTATGGTGAACGCCCTGCCCTTGCGAAAGTAAACCAAGAGGGAATGAATTATAATGAGTTAAATGCACAGATACAAAAGATGATATCTCTTTTACAAGAAAATGGCATCAAAAAGGGGGATAAAATTGCCCTACTAAGTGAAAATATGCCAAATTGGGCTGTTGCTTATTTAAGTGTCACTTACTTTGGAGGTGTTATAGTACCCATTCTACCAGACTTTCACAAATCAGATGTGCATCATATCATTCATCACTCTGAAGCAAAAGCAATCTTTGTTTCTGAGAAGCATTTAGTCACTGTTGAAGAGTTAGAAAATTCCGGTTTGAGTTTTGTTATCAAACTTGATGATTTAGAGATAGTTGAAGAGCTGACAAACCATAGCTACCTTGATCAACTCAAGCAAAAAATCTCTTCAAGCAAGGAGATTACACTTCCTCAAGAGGATGATATGGCAGCCCTGCTCTACACCTCAGGAACAACAGGAAACTCTAAAGGGGTTATGCTCTCACATAAAAACCTCACGACAAATGCACTCTCAACCCACTCCAAAATCACAATCACCACAGAGGATGTTTTTCTATCCATCCTCCCTCTAGCGCATACATTAGAGTGCACGGTGGGTTTGCTTGTTCCTATCCTTCATGGTTCAAGTGTTTACTACATAGATAAAGCGCCAACACCAAGTGTACTTCTTAAAGCACTCAGTAGTGTACGACCTACTATGATGATAAGTGTACCACTTATCATAGAGAAAATTTATAAAAATAAAATTTTGCCAAAATTTACAGACTCATTTGTAATGCGAACACTCTATAAAATTCCATTTGTTCGAAAAAAACTAAATGAGATTGCAGGCAAAAAACTTCTTGAGACCTTTGGCGGCAGACTCCGCTTTTTTGGCATAGGCGGTGCAGGTATATCTCCTTATGTAGAGAAGTTTTTAAAAGAGGCAAAATTTCCTTACATCATAGGGTATGGGCTTACAGAGACTGCTCCTTTAATAGCGGGAACACCTATCTGGGCTCCTATAAAACTACGCTCCACAGGAACTGCTTTTCCCTATGTTAATATAAAAATAGAAGATGCAAATCCTGAGACCGGAGAGGGAGAGATAGTTATCCAATCTCCAAGTTTAATGCTAGGATATTACAAAGATCAAAAACAGACAGAAGAGGTAATACAAGATGGTTGGTTTAAAACGGGTGATCTTGGGTACTTAGATGAAGATGGATATCTTTTCATAAGTGGAAGAAGTAAAAATGTGATTATTGGGAGTGGTGGAGAGAATATCTTTCCAGAGCAGATAGAAGCGACTATTAACCAGCATGAAGCAGTTTTAGATTCTTTAGTAATGATGCAAGCAGATAGACTCATAGCAAAAATACACTTAGATTATGAACTCATAGATAAAATGTTTAATGCCAACAGCGCACCAGAAGCAGAGGTAAAAGAAAAGATAAACAACCTCTTAGAGGAGATGCGCCAAGATGTAAACTCCAAAGTAGCTTCCTACTGCAGAATGGTAAAGTTTGTAGAGCAGATAGAGCCTTTTGTCAAAACACCGACAAAAAAGATTAAACGCTTTTTGTATGTGGATTAGATGCAAGTAACACCTCCTACATCAAAGAGTCCGGTATTAGCAATAATTTTACCTTGTTTCAATGAAGAAGAGATTTTACAAGACTCTATCAAAAAACTACTGCACTACTTCAATACCTTAGTAGCAGATGAGGAGATTGCTTCAAATAGTTTTCTCTGCTTCGTCGATGATGGTTCAAAAGATAATACTTGGAACATTATAGAAGAACATACCAGTAACGATAAGATAAAAGGAGTGAAACTTTCAAGAAATTATGGACATCAAAATGCCCTTTTAGCAGGGTTGTCTGCTGCTAAAGAACACGCAGATGTATTTATTACCATGGATAGTGATCTTCAAGACGATATACAGACTATAAAAGCAATGATGCATTCATACAAGGCAGGAAATGAGATAGTATATGGCGTTAGAGACTCAAGAGAGAGTGATACTTTTTTTAAAAAAAAGAGTGCACAATATTTTTATAGACTGCAAAATAAAATAGGCATAGAGATTATTCAAAATCATGCAGATTTCCGTTTAATTTCTAAAAATATACTCATTCAATTAGAAAAATTTAATGAAGTCAATCTTTATCTCAGGGCAATATTTCCTATTATTGGTTTTAAACATGATATAGTTTACTATAAAAGACAAAAAAGAACTGCAGGAGAGAGTAAATACCCTTTTTTTAAAATGCTCTCTTTTGCTTGGGATGGCATCAGTTCCTTTAGTGTATTTCCTTTACGACTTATCACAGCTCTTGGAAGTATTATTTTTGTTGTCTCTATGGGAATGGTACTCTATATTCTTGGTGTAA
>JALWSY010000074.1 GCA_027083035.1 Sulfurimonas sp.
TCCCCAATGGTACCACTCTTATGCGCACCTACAGGGTTAAAGTAGCGAAGCAGTACGATTTTAAAATTATTGTCTGAGATAAAGAGGTCACGCAAAATCTCCTCAATAAAGAGTTTCGTTTTTCCATAAGGATTTGTAGCAGAGAGGGGAAAGTCCTCTTTTATCGGAGTGGTATGTGGATCGCCATAGACGGTTGCAGAGGAGCTAAAGACAATCTTTTTACAGTTATTTTGCTGCATGACTTCTAAAAGAACAATCGTTCCTGTGATGTTGTTATCATAATACTCTAAGGGTTTCTCTACAGACTCTCCTACAGCCTTCAGTCCCGCAAAGTGGATAACGGAGTCTATTTTGTAACTCTCAAATACTTTTTGCAAATCCTCTCTGCTGCGGATATCTCCCTCAACAAATGCTATCTCTTTGCCAATAATCTTCTCAACTCTACGCAGACTCTCTTGCGAGGAGTTGCAGAGATTATCAAAAACAACAAACTCAAATCCAGCTTCATGCAGGGCTATACATGTATGTGAACCAATATATCCAGCGCCTCCTGTAACTAAAACCATAACACTCCCTCTCTATTAATAAGTAATTTATTATACACCCATTATACTTAGAGATGATAAAATTTTTTACTAAACTCTTTTTCGAGCCACTCCTCTATTTTTTACTCGTTGGGGGTCTTATCTACCTCTACTATGCAAGTGTAACGAAGAGTGCGTCATTATCGAAGCAAAACATTATAAAACTACAAGCTTCTGAGTTAGAGAGGATTGAGCGTGCGTATGAAAAAAAGTATAACCACCCTATAAAGCACGAACTGCTTTATGCTTATATGCTCAGAGAGTTTTATAATAGGGTACTTTTACAAGAGGCATACAGGCTAGAGCTTGACAAACAAGATACACAAATAGCAAAAATACTTCTCACCAAGATGCACGCTATCTTGCAAAACAGCGCTCCCTTTGAGGAGCCAAGCGAGAAGCAACTTTATGATTATTACCGCAATCATATACAAGAGTATTCCAAGGTAAAGCATCTCTCATTTACACATATCTTTTTTGCAGATGGAGAGGATGAGACTCTTCAAGATATCTATGAGATGTTACATATGCTTGATATCTCCCCTGAAGTTGGCGTTGGATTGAGTGAAGTTTTTGAGGGGAAAAACCGAATGAGTGGTGCTTCGTATGAAGATGTTGCTCAAGAGTTTGGAAAATACTTTGCATCAAAGCTCTTTGCACTCCAAAGTAAAAAATGGTCACATCCCATACACTCGAAATATGGAAAACATCTTGTTTATGTAGAGCAAAAAGAGGTAGCAGAGCCTTATGCTTTTGAGAGTGTTCAAGATAGAGTCTATAGAGATTTCTTAGAAGATAATAGAAGCAGGGTTGTCGATATGGCATATAAAGATATTCTTAAAAGTTATGCATTGCAAGTGGAAAAGTAAATGTTCAAACTGCTCCTGCTTTCGTTGCTATTTTTCTCTCTTAGTGCGCATCAAACAGGTCTCTCTTATATTAATATAGTAGAGGGTAATGATGCAAAGATAGCAGTTACCTATAAAAAACCGCTCTCGGATACTCGGGGTGAGGATATTGTAGTGCGCTATCCAAAAAAGTGTAGTGAAGTCTCACGAAGTGCGGTTGTGATTGAGAATGGGTTTATTATAAACAGCTATACCCTTTGGTGTCACAAAGAGGGGCTGAAAAATGAGAGAGTATGGGTAGAGGGTTTAGTTTCAAGTGACAGAGGCGTTCTCGTGCGTTATGAAAAGGGTGATTTTGTAACCAAGTCACTTTTAAGAGCAACGACACCCTTTATCTACATAAATAAAAAGAGTAGTAGTTTTGAACTCTTTGTAGAGTATCTTCAGCTTGGTGTCTCTCATATATGGAGTGGGTATGACCATCTTCTTTTTGTACTCTCCTTACTTCTACTTGCAAAGAGTTTGAAGCAAGTCTTATCTGCTATAACTGCCTTTACACTCTCCCACTCCATAACTCTTGCCTGTGGTATTTTGGGTATAGTCTCTATCGGTGTGCCATTTATAGAGTCCATGATAGCGCTTAGTATTATCTTTTTAGCACGGGAGTTACTTATAGAGAAGCCCTCTTTTACAAAAGATCATCTCGGTGTGGTTGCCTTTATCTTTGGACTGCTGCATGGTTTTGGCTTCTCAACAGCGCTCAAAGATATAGGACTCCCGCAAGATGAGATTCCACTCTCGCTCTTCTCTTTTAATGTAGGCATTGAACTTGGGCAGATAGTTTTTATTGTGGTTGTGAGTATGCTTCTATATCTGTTACAAAGGTATATACTCAAAAAAGAGTATAACTTCAAGCCTGTTTTGGGTGCATTTATCGGTGTTACTGCTTCGTTTTGGTTTATCCAAAGGGTTATGAGTTTTTAAAAAAGTGTCGCTTCTAGGGCTTTGAGTTTGAAGCTTCTTCTATGGATAGGGGAGTAGCCAAACTCCTTTATCTTCTCTATATGCTCTTTTGTGCCATACCCTTTGTGTCGCTCAAATCCATACTCAGGATAGTGTGAGGCATCACGGATAATGTTTCTATCATGTGTCACTTTTGCAAGGATGGAAGCAGCACTCACCTCCGCTACTTTTCCATCTGCCTTAACCATCGTCTCTAACTCATTAATCCCAAACTTTGTGTTGCCATCAAAGAGATACGCTTCACTTGGAAGTGCTTTAATAATCTCTCGCAGAGCCTCCTGCATACAAAGAGAGATACCCTTTGCGTCAATCTCATCGGGTTTGATAACTACTATATGATGCAAGGTTGCATCGATGATACTATCAAAAAGCTCATAGCGTCTCTTCTCACTTATCTTTTTGGAATCATTTAGCCCCGCTATCTCGACACCCTCTTTAAAAATACAGCCAGCTACAACCAAATCTCCCGCAATAGGCCCTCGCCCAGCTTCATCAATGCCACATAATCCACCCAAAAAATATCCTTATTGAATTAAAACTTCTCTTTTGTACCTAATTGGTGATTATATCAAGAATATTATCTAAGTTCAAGTATAATGAATTATTATAATTTGGGATATTAGGATATAGATTATGAAAACTACTCTTTTAACTGCTTTTTTACTGCTCTCTTTTCTTGGTTGTAATACCTCCTCTCACGGGCAACCCACCTATGCAGAGGGAGAAAGTGTAGAAATAGAGAAAAAAATCGAGACTCCCAAACAGTTTCAAGCTGTTTGGGATAGAGTCAAGTCAGACCCTTATACAAAACTACCACAAGATGAGGTCTCCTACTTTAAACTCTTTACATTTGCAAAAGATATTATCTTTGAAGATGCATCGCGTACTTTGAGCGAGCATAGTGATATACGCGATTACTTTGAGAAGTTGGCACATCCAAATGGGGTATGCTCACGAGGTATCTGGAAGATAGAGCAGGAAAATCCTTATAGTGGGTATTTTAAACAGGGGAGCGAAGCACTTATTATTATCCGTGCATCATCTGCTATGAGCAATACAAAACGAGGCGAGATACGCGCTTTTGGTTTTGCAGGAAAACTTTTCCCCACAATAGATGCAACGAAAATAAATGAGCAAAATAGTGCAAACTTTTTTGTTATAGATGATTTGGGTGGTACAGATGCGGAGTATTTTAGTGATGTAGCCCTTACAAATGAACCGCCAATTAGTACAAATAGTGAAGTTTTAAAGTATGCAGCCTATGCACTCAAAGTTGCAGATACTTTTGATGCAGTTGATTCGCACTCGACACTACGCCAACTCTATGAAATTTCAGAGCTTGGCGCTGATGCAAATGAGAGTATCATTACCCCAAAATGGATGCAGATTCAAGCACAAGCAGGGCAGAGAAGAGTGGATGCAGAGGATTTTAGAGATGAGTTCAAGCTTGCTAGGGGAGAGGCGTTGGTTTTTGATATCTCTGTTGCGAGCAAAGAGAGTGCAGAGGGTGTAAAAGAGTGGCAAAAAATCGGTACTATCACACTCGATGCATCAGTAGCTTCTGCATCTTGTGACCATCGACTCCATTTTCATCATCCAAAATTTCGTGATGATGTTCTCTATGCAGATTAGTCCCCTAAAGCCCAGATATCAAAGGGGACTATTTCAACCTCGGCAAGGGGATGTGAGAGTCTTCCCTCTTTGTTCATACTGATTGCCGTTACCTTTGTGATGGAGTGGGTAAATAAAAAAGCCTCAATACTCTCTATCTTCTTAAAAAGCCTCCGCTCATCTGCAAAGGGTTTACATAAAATAACCGTATCACGCTTTGGAAGGTAAAAATCTATCCCATCATCATAGTAGCACTCTGTTTTTGATTTGAGAAGCTCGAGGTATATCATGTTCTCAAAGAGACGGGCAAAGTTTTTCTCTATACTGAGGGCAGGTTTCAGAGCTATATCGCAGAGATAGACCTTTTTTGTTGCGCGTGTATGCTCAAACTTCTCTAAAAGATGGATGTAGTTTTTTGATTTGAGCAGTTCAAAGGAGTAGTAAAGTTTATCTTTTGAGATTTTACGATGTGCTTTGAGTCTTTCGTAGATACTAAAGGCGGAGAGTTTCTGTGAAATCATCTTTGCACAAAAGATGATAATCTCAAACTCTATATCGGTGAGTACTCTTTGCAATACTTTTTGTAAGAAGATATTTCTTCTGTCACTCTGTATAGTGTGCATGATAGGAAGCCCACCAAGTTGGAAGAAGTGATTGAGTGCAGAGGAGTCATACTTATGCTCATAGGCTAAAAACTCTTCATAATCGAGAGGGTAGAGCTGCAGTAGTGTTAAGAACTCTATATTATGATGCAACTCACTTGTAATGATAAGCTGTGAGACATTGACAAAGGAGATCTCAGGGGTGTAGTTGTCAAGCACAAGGGTGTCGATTCTGTTTCTGTTGCAAAATGATGCAAGTGTTATATTGAGCTGCGCTATATCAATGCGTATATCACTACAGTCTATGTAGAGATAACTACTTTTTTTAAGCCCCAAAAGATAGTGCTTCACCAAAGCAGTTTTACCACTCTGAGAAATGCCGACTATCTGATAGGAGGAGGCATCAAGCATGACTTTTCTGTCATGGTATTTTTCTAGCATTAAATCTGTTTGGTAAAACTCTTCGAGTAAAATTTCCATAAATATCCTAAAAATAAATTAGAAAATTATATCACTTCCTTTTTAAAAGGAAATAAATTTAGATAAAAATCAAAAAAGAACCCCTAAAACCTTGAATTTAAACCCATAAATGAGTATAATTCCGCTCCCTTAAAATAGTTGGGCTAGGATCCAACGAGTTCTTTAGAAGGAAAATTATGGAAAAAATTCGTTTAAAATTGAAAGCTTATGATCATCGTGTACTTGATAGATCTGTAGCATCAATCGTTGAGGCTGTAAAGCGTACAGGAGCTGCAATTCGCGGTCCAATCCCTTTACCAACAAAGATTCGTAAATATACGGTTCTTAAATCAGTTCATGTTAACAAAAAAGCTCGTGAGCAATTTGAGATTCGTATGCACGCTAGAATGATTGATATCGTTTCTGCAACACCAGAGACAGTTGATTCATTAATGAAACTAGATCTTGCACCAGAAGTGGACGTTGAAGTTCGCTCTATGGACAAATAGGAGTAGTCGTGGAATATATTGTTGAAAAAATCGGAATGAGTCGTACTATCACTGTTCCAGCAAAACCAGTTACTCTTTTAAGAGTGCTTGATGCTAAAGTATGTGAAGTAAACGACGGGACTGCTCTTGTATCTTACAGTAGCGGCAAAAAAATGAACAAAGCAATTGAAGGTCAACAGAAGAAGTATTCACTCTCTGCTGAATTTAACCGTTTCGTTACTCTCGAAGTAGCTAACACAGAAGCTGGCGATTTAGATTTAACTCCATTAGCAGAAGCTAAGGTTTTAAAATCTACTTTTACTACAAAAGGTCGTGGTTTTTCAGGTGGTATGAAGCGTTGGAATTTCGGTGGTGGTCCTGCATCTCACGGTCACAGATTTGGTCGTAGAACAGGTTCAATCGGTAATGCTGA
>JALWSY010000075.1 GCA_027083035.1 Sulfurimonas sp.
GTATCTGTAACAGAGAAGTTTGGCATAGAGATAGCAATGGCAACAAAAGTCCCTAAAATTCCAAGCATAGGAAAGATAGATGATGCAACGGAGACAAAGTTATCATTGCGTACATCTTTATAGTAGGTGTTTAAAAAGTGTTTGATATCCAAGACAGATTTTGTCTCGTTTTCTATAGTAAGTGAGTTTTTTTGCAGTTCCGTCTCTAAAGCACTCTGTAGATGTGCTAAATTTGCACGCATCTTACATACAGAGTAGTTGGCATTATGTCTTGCAAAGAGTAAAAAGATGAAAAGAATAAAACCTATAACTCCTAAGGAGTGAATAGGTACGTGTAGAGGTAAAAGCTCTAAAAACCCAAGAAGCATAGTGAGAAAAAAAGCAATCGGAATAAGAGAAATAACGATAAAATTCGCTAAACACAAAGGGGATTTTTGTTGTGGCGTCATTGCTAATCCTCATATTTATATAGGGCAAATTGTACCCTATAAACAAGTAACAAACAACAAATAGTTACATAGAATGAGACTATTTTGTAGCAACTACACTACCATCCTTCTTCCAAAATTGTGGAGTGCCTAATATTTTGTTGTTACTATACTCTGCCTGTGCTGAGAGTTGTCCGTTTGGGTACCATTCTTTTGCTGTACCCTCTTTTTTGCCATTTTTATAATAAGTTTGAGATTTTAGCTTTCCGTTGTCATACCATGTTTTTGATTCACCATTCTCAACGCCATTGCGAAAGTATGCGGAACTCTTCTTTTTACCATTTGGATACCAAGTAGCAACCTCTCCATCTTGTTTTCCATCTCTAAAGTAGGCAACTACTGACTTCTTGCCATTTGTGTAGCTTCCAATGTACTCACCATCTTGTTTCCCACTTCTAAAATAAGCGATAGTCTTAACTGTTCCATTTTCACGCCACTCAGTAAGTCGTCCATCAATACGTCCTTTATAATATGGAACTACCTTTTTTGTCTTTCCATTTTTAAAGAAATAGTAAGCGTTGCCAGTAAATGGAGTCTTTGTAGATTTTTCATAAGTGATACCATTGTGCTTCTCTAAAAGTGAGGCATCAACATTTTTTGCCCAGAGGTTGATGCTCATAGCCAGTAGTAAAATTAAAAACAGAATACTCTTTTTCATATATCTTCCCTTTTGTTTGAATGAATGTACTAAGGATAACAATAGTTTGAGTATAGCTTGTTGAGAGGTATAAGAATTTAACTATTTATTATAAAACTGTGTAAATATGTAAAGATATTTTGCTATTAGCAGATTAGTAGAGGAGTTAGGGTTTCTTTTAGAGACATTGCTATAAAATGAAGCGATAGTTTAAAAAGGGAAAAAGATATATGGCAGATAATTCTGAATTAAAATTAAAAAATATAGCAGGTATCTTGGCAAGAGCTTTTTTAAATAATCCACTTACGGCTATTTTAGCTTTTGCTATCTTATCACTCGGTTATATTTCACTCGAAGTAATGCCGCGTGAAGAGGATCCTCAGATAGCTGTCAGCGGAGGATCTATCATAGTTCCTATGCCGGGTGCATCACCCGATGAGATAAATAATGCCGTGTTAAAACCACTAGAGAGACGCATAAGTGAGATAAAAGGTGTAAAAGATATCTACTCAACTGCCATGAGTAATGTTGGAATGGTTAATGTTCAGTACAAAATAGGAGAAGACAGAGAGAGTTCAAACCTCAAACTTTATGATAAAGTGATGCAAAATATGGACTCTGTTCCGGGTGGGGCTATGATGCCCATTGTTAAGCCTTTTGATATTGATATTGATGTACCTATTGTTACAGTTGCGTTTTATAAGAAAAAAGAGTTAGGAATTGATCACATAGAACTTTACAGACTCATAAAAGATATACAGCAGGATATTAATGCCGTACAAGATATCTCTAAAACTACACTCAAGGGGGCAAAGCGTCCACAGTTTAATGTACTTTTGGATCTTGACAAACTCTCTGCTTATCATATATCTATAGGGCAGGTGGTAAATGCTATTCAGGTAATTGCAAAAAATGCCCCTGAGGTAGATTTACCGACGAAAAATAATCGCCTTGTTGTCTTTGGAGTGAAAAATGCCATAAATTCTATTGAGGATTTACAAAATCTTATCATAGCGAAGTATATGGGTTCACTCATTTACCTCAAGGATTTGGCAAAAGTAGAATACTTTTACGATATTCAGAACTATCAGGAGGCACTTATCTCCTACAAAGCAGATGGAGAGCCTTTCTCTGAGATAAAAGATCAGGTTACTCTTACTGTTTCAAAACTCAAAGGGACAAATGCTGTTGTTTTGGCCGAGAAGATAAAAGAGATGTTAGAGGAGAGGTCTGAGGAACTTGAAAAAAATGGTTTAGGCTACATCATTACTCGTAACTATGGTGAGCGTGCAAATGAGGCGGTAAATGAACTTGTGCATCACCTCGTCCTTACTATTGCTATTATCTCGTTTATCTTGATTCCATTTTTGGGCTGGAGGGAGTCTTTGGTTGTGACTATCGCTGTGCCTATGATTTTAGCAGCTACGCTTTTTATCGCATTTATGACAGATCAGACTATTAACCGTATTACACTCTTTGCATTTTTACTCTCTCTTGGTCTGATTGTTGATGATGCGATTATTGTTATTGAAAATATCCACAGAAGGATGCACTTAAAAGAGACGGCAGAGCAGAGTTTTGATAGGATTATCATTGAAGCGACAGATGAGATTGGACCTTCAACTAATATTGCTACTATTGCCATTATGCTGACAATGATACCGATGGCGTTTGTTGGGGGAATGATGGGGCAGTTTATGCTCCCCATCCCGCTCAATGTTCCTGTTGCACTCGCCGTTTCACTCTTTGTTGCGTATGTTTTTGCTCCATTTTTGGCAAAAAAATTCATTAAACGCTCACGAGGGACACACTAAATGGAAGAGAGAATCTATAAAATAGTCAGCTCGAAAAAGGCGCAGAGAAAAGTAGGCTTCATCGTCTTGGCACTCTTAATATTTGCAGTAGGCATGATACCGACAAAGATAGTGTTAGCAAAGATGCTTCCCGGCAAAAGTGCAAATACTTTTAGTATTTATGTAGATACAGCTACAAACTCAACGATAAAGCAGACAAAAGAGGTCTCAGAGTGTGTTTCTCAGATTATGCAACAAGAGGAGGCTGTGAAAAATATAGAGATTTTTTTAGGACAGGGCGCTCCACTTGATTATGCAGGTTTGGTTAAGGGGAGTGCATTTAAGTCTCTGAAAAATCAGGCAGAGCTTGTAGTAAATCTTACAGACAAGCATGAGAGAGATGAGCCATCCTATATGATGGTACATAGACTTCGTCCTGTTGTACAGAGTAAATGTGAATCACTCTATAAAGGAACAAAGATAAAGTTTGTAGAGATGCCATCAGGTCCACCAACTTTTGCAACCATAGTTGTAAACTTGTATGGAAAAGACTCTTTGTTGCTAAGAAAACTCTCTCATACAGTAGAGCAATCTCTTAAAGAGACTGAGGGACTTGTGGATGTTGATGTGATGCAAGATGATGTCTTTACGAAGTATGAGATTATCCCAAATGTTGAGAAGATTATAAACTCTAATCTCTCAGTTGATCAGGTGAGTAAGATTTTATATATGGCATTTAAGGGGAGTGTGGTTGCTACAAAGAACTCTGTGCATCAGCAAGATCAAATTCCTATCTTTGTTTCACTAGATGCAAAGACACGAACACTTGAGAAACCAAGCAAAGAGGATTTGGAGTTAAAGCTCTCACGATTAAAACTTCTTAACAAGAGAGGTGTAATGGTGCCTGTAAGGGAAGTTGTAAATATAGTAGAAACGGTAGCAGATCCGACTATTTTTAAGAAAAATATGCGTAACATGGTTTCAGTTACTGCAGAGTGTGACTTAGTCTCTCAAGTCTATCCTCTCATGGATGCACGAGAGATTATGATAAAAAAACTTAAAAAAGATTTTGAGGTGACACGACTTACTGGTGCGAGTACCTATATGTTTGATCTTGCACTTGTAGAGAAAAAGAGTGGAGAGAAGGTGCTTGTAAGGTGGGATGGAGAGATGAAAGTCTCTCTCGATACCTTTAGGGACTTAGGGGGTGCTTTTATCTCAGCACTTGTATTAATGTTTTTACTCATGGTTGTTTACTATAAATCTTTTGCTTTAAGTGGTATTGTTTTAGTTGGTAGTTTTCTTTCTATTATTGGAGTGATTATAGGACACTATATTACGGACTTTATCTTTTTACACTTCATTACAGGTGTACACTTTTATCTTACAGCAACTTCACTTATCGGATTTATCTCTTTAATGGGGATTAGTGCGAGAAGTTCCCTGTTGCTTATAGATTTTACAAAGTCTCTTATCGAGAGTGGCATAGAAAAAAACAGAGCGATAGCTATAGCAACTGCTACGCGAGCAAAGCCTATTTTACTCACAGCAGTAGCAATTATCCTCGGTTCACTCCTTCTTGCAACAGACCCAATCTTTGGTGGATTAGGTATAGCTCTTATATTTGGAAGCATGGCATCAACTGCGGTTTCTCTCTTTTATATTCCTGTACTTATGGCAAAAGCAGAAGCAATTTGTCCTCAAAATGGTGCTATAGTATGTGAAGAGGGAGAGGGAATTAATAAAGAGCATATGGATGTGAGTGAAATTCCTCCTGAAGTGCATCATGGGAATCCTATAAAGTAAAACTTTGTAGCTTCTTTGTTCTTTGCTAGTTGTTAGAGAGTGTTAGGGATCTCTTTATAAATAGGATTTTGTGTCTATATAGACGTGCTTTTACACTACTCTACGTTTGAGACAATGCCAAATTATGCAATAAGAACCTAATAGAAAATCAAATAAATCAACAATGTTACGGTGTGGTGAATTTGTTAGTAGAAGAGGGTATCTAACACACAAAAAGTGTATTAGATAAGAGTTGCAAGAGGGACTTTAGAGATTAAAGCCCACCTTTTTCATATTTTGCTTTTAATCTTAAGTAGTCTTGGTAATCATCAGAGTTGATGTTATTTGAAACCGACTTTGTTGAATCATTTGCATTATTTGAGATAGTTTTTGTACTATCGTTTGCGTTGTTAGAGATAGTTTTTGTGCTATCACTTGCATTTGTTGTAGCAGTATTAGAGCTGTCTCTTAAGTCATTTGAAACTGTTTTTGTAGAATCATTTGCATTGTTGGATACAGTCTTAGTGCTATCGTTTACATTATTAGAAATCGTCTTAGTAGAGTCATTCAAGTTATTTGAAGTTGTCTTCGCAGAGTCATTAATATTGTTAGAGATAGTTTTAGTAGAGTCGTTCATATTGTTAGAAGTCGTCTTTGTACTATCATTGATGTTATTTGAAATTGTCTTAGTAGAGTCATTCAAGTTATTTGAAGTTGTCTTCGCAGAGTCATTAATGTTGTTAGAGATAGTCTTAGTAGAGTCATTCAGATTGTTAGAAGTCGTCTTTGTACTATCATTGATGTTGTTTGAAATTGTCTTAGTAGAGTCATTCAAATTATTTGAAGTTGTTTTTGTTGAGTCATTAATGTTATTAGAAATAGTCTTAGTAGAATCATTCAAGTTGTTTGAAGTATTCTTTGTTGCATCATTAACATCATGAGAAACAGCAACGGTAGAGTCTTTAAAATCTTTTGTAGCCATAGTTGAACTATCTTTAAAGTCTCTTGTAGTGTTAGCAATAGAGTCTTTAGAATCTTCTGCTACTTCTACGGTAGAGTCTCTTAAATCTTTTGAGATACCTGTAGTTGTGTCTGAACCAGACTTAACAGTAGAGATTTCACTTGTTTTTAAGTCATCACTCGCTTTTACTGCTGTATCTTTTGCATCATGACTTACACTCGTAACTGTACGCTCACCACTTTTAGAGACTTCAACACTTCCATCTACACCAGATTGAACAGCCTCTTTTGCATCATGACTCATAGAAGTCATACCATCTTTCATGTCTTTAAACATATCTCCAAAACTGAAATCCGCAGATAAACTTGTCGTTAATGCAAGTGCTGCAACTGTACTAAGTAGTAATTTTTTTGTCATATTATTCCCCTGTGTTTGAAATTGAACTGAGAAAACTATAACCCTTTATGGCTAAAGAAAAACTTAAAACAAGTGATATTGTAAAATAAGTTTTTTATATGTTTTCAATTATCACATTAGTGAGATTTTTTCAAAAGAATCACTTTATTTTAAATTTTTTTTATATATTTAAAAAGATTTAGGCTATAATAATTGCCATCACAACCTGAGGGGTACAAATGAAAAAAATAGTTATGAGTCTTATAATAGGTGCTAGTATTCTTAGTGCGCAACCATACACAAGAGCGGATAGAATAGCTGATATGACAAAAATTGCAGAGTCCATGAATATTATTCAGAGTGGTTTTTTCTATAATAATTATGAAACCATTGAAGCAGGAGTGGATAAGTTGACAAGCACAATTTCAAAAGTAAAACCTGTAAAAGAGGAGATGGAGCAGAAAGATCTCATGGAAAAGTATATGGATGAGAAGTTTCAGATGACAAATAAAATTGTAAAGAAGATTAATCAAAAAGCACTTACAATATTAGAGAGATTTAAAGAGGGTGATTCGGCGCAAGCTGTACAAGCATATACAAAAATTATGGGTCAATGTATGAAGTGCCATAGAGAGATTCGTCGTTGGTAGTCTTTAAAAGATATATTTTACTCTTTTTTATACTTTTTGCTTCTTTGAATGCAGAGGAGCTTGTTCTGACCGGAACAGTTATTTCTAATAACAAAAAGATGATTCCTGCACGCTATATGGGCTATGTAAAGAAGATTAACTTTGAGGTTGGAGATAGAGTCGAGAGGGAAGATGTCCTTTTTGAACTTGAATCTGCTGAGTTTGATATCTTAGAGTCTCAAGCAGATTTGGCATTAGAACAAGCAAAGTTAATGTTAGATGTTTATAAGACGCGCGTGCGTGTTTTTAAAAAAGAGAAGCGAAAACTTAAACGAGAGAGAAAGTTACTCTCGCCTGTTGATTTTCGAAGCAGTCTGGCAGATATAAATGAAAATATAGATGATGCTTCAGCTTCATTAGAGTCTGCTCAGGTTTTAGTTGAACAGGCGAGTGAGAAAACAAAACAGTTCGCTACTATTGCCGGATATCTTAAAGTCCATGCACCAAGTGACGGCATCTTGGTAGATAGAAGGATTCAGGTAGGAGATATGGTGGCTCCGGGAATGCTTACTATGGTTTTAGTTGACATGAATCATCTTGAAATAGAGGCTGAAGTAGCAGAGTCTAACCTAAAGTATGTCCGTCGAAACAAAGTAGTTAATGTAGAGATTCCTTCACTAAACTACAGAGCTTCTGGATATATCAAAGCTATTGTGCCAAGTGCAAACCCAATGGCGCATACCTTTAAAATTCGTGTACATTTTGAAAAAACTAATGATAGAATTTTTCCGGGAATGTATGCAAAGGTATTTATCGATTTGACAAATGAGTTGAAAAAATAGGTATTTTATGAAATATCCTTTTACTCTTTTTTTTACAATGGGATTATTGAATGCGGGGCTTTTTGCATCAGAGTCCCTCCATCAAAAATATAGTGTAAAAGAGGTTCCTAAATATCTCTCCTTAAAAGAGAAAAAAGCAAGATTTTACTATCTAGTGGTGCCTGCGATCTATAAAGTCTATAATGAATTTCTTGTTGAATTTCACTCTGTGCAAACAGCTATAAAAGAGGGAAAAGAGACTCCTCAGATGCAAAATCTAAAAGCTATCTACCATGTTACAACAAATGAGGAGCTTCTTTTAGCTCTCAAGCCTCATCCAAAGAGTATTGCTATTGCTCAAGCTGCTATGGAGAGTGCGTGGGGGACTTCCCGTTTTTTTACTGAGGCAAATAATGTTTTTGGAATGTGGAGTAAAAATAGTAGTGACAAAAGAATAGCAGCAGGTGAAAAACGTGGAACACATACTATTTGGTTGAGAAAATTTGATACTATTGAGGCTTCTGTTCATGCGTACTATCAAACTATGGGGCGTGCAAGTGCTTATAAAAAGTTTCGAGAGTATAGATATAAGAGCGATGATGTCTTTAAAATTATTCAAGGACTAGATACATACTCTGAGCTTGGAGAGGAGTATGTTAAACAACTAGAAAAAGTTATTCGATACAATCATCTTACCCGCTACGATAAATAGGTATTTGTGCTAAAATACTTTTTTAAAATAAATTATAAGGAACTATAATGATACGCAAGGTACTTACAACACTACTCTTTCTCTCTACTTCCCTTTTTGCTCTTACAAATCTAGAGGTTGCACAAAAAAGTGAAGCTGTTATGAGTGGCTTTGAAGACTCCATAGCTACGATGGAGATGACGCTCATCAATGCAGCCGGACAGAAAAAAGTACGCACCATGAAGATGAAAGTTTTAGAGGGTAAAGATGAAGATAAGTCTCTGATGGAGTTTCTTACCCCTGCTGATGTCAAGGGAACAAAGTTTTTAAGTTATGAACATGTTGATAAAGATGATGATCAGTGGCTCTACCTCCCTGCACTCAAGCGTGTAAAGAGAATTGCTTCGAAAAATAAGTCTGGCTCTTTTATGGGGAGTGAGTTCTCTTATGAGGATCTCTCTGCTTTTAATGTAAAGAAGTATATTTATGAAGAGGGTGAAGTAAAGAAGCAAAATGGATTGCTTGTTACGACGGCAAAACCTGTCTCGAAGTACTCAGGCTATACAAAACTTGTCTCCTACATAGATCCAAAAACATTTCTTATTCAAAAAGTTGAGTTTTATGATAGAAAAAAAGAGCTTTTAAAGGTGGAGACATTCTCTGATTACAAAAAGATAGATGGTATCTATAGAATAGGGAAAATCACTATGAAAAATGTACAAAATGACAAATCTACCATCTTGGTATGGCGTGATGAGAAGATTAAAAATTCTCTTAAAGCAAAAGATTTTCACAAACGCTACTTGAAGAAGTAAGGAGATAGTTTGATAGAGAGATTTGTAGCGCGTGTCATAAAATTACGCTGGTTGATTGTCATCCTAATACCGCTGCTTACTTTTGTGATGGCCTCCTCTTTGAAGAACTTGGAGTTTGAGGGGAGTTATCGCATCTGGTTTGGAAAAGAGTCTAAAATCTTAAAAGATTATGATAACTTTCGTGCTATTTTTGGCAATGATGATGCTGTTACCATTATGTTTAGCAGTAAGGATGGTGTCTTCTCTAAAGAGGCGCTGCATACGGTTGAGAATATTACGCGTAAGTTGTGGGAGACAAAGTACATCGCGAGGGTGGACTCTATCACAAACTATCAGTATGTCCATGCAGATGCAGAGTATCCTGATGAGGTGATAGTAGAAGATTTTATTGATGATATTGATGCATATTCACCAGAAGCACTTCAAAAGAAAAAAGAGATTGCCCTCACACAAGATATGATAGTAGGAAAACTCATCTCAAAAGATGCAAAAACAACTATGATAGTTGGACGTATGACACCAAAAGCGGGTGAAGATAGTGAAGTGAGTTTTAAGCTGCGTGATGCTGTTTTAGAGATAATCGCTCCTGAAGAGAAGAAGGGGTATAAGTTCTTTTTAGGGGGTGGACCAGTTATTAATACCTCTTTTATTGAGATAGCGCAGCATGATGGAGGAATATTTACTCCGGCGGTTATTCTGACTGCAATGTTGCTGCTCTTTTTAGTCTTTAGAAAGTTCTCCTCTATGATAGCAAGTATAGTTGTAGTCATTTTCACTTTTCTAATAGTTCTCTCTATTCAGGTACTTCTTGGATTTAAACTCAATAATTTTACGGCAAATATTCCTGTTTTTGTTGTGGCTATAGGGATAGCAGATGCAATGCATCTTATCTGGATATATACTATGGCAAGAAAAAAGGGAATGAGTAACTATGCAGCGATAGAGTATAGTATGAAAAAGAATTTTTTAGCTATATTTCTTACCTCTGTAACAACCTCTATAGGATTTGCTTCCCTTAGTATCTCTGCGGTAGTTCCTATTCAAACACTTGGAATAGCAACTGCAAGTGCTGCTATTCTTGCTTTTGTGATGACTGTACTGTTTGTACCTGCCTTTTTAGCAATTTTAAATCCAAATATAAAAGCAGATACAAATATTCAAGAAGCAAATAATCATCCTGTAGCTATCTGGTACACAGAGTTTCTCTCTCGCAATGCAAAATCTATCTTAATCATGACACTTCTGCTTTTTGTCTCTTTGGGTGCTGGAATTTTTCACGCAAGGGTGGATTCAAATACAGTAAAATATTTTAAAGAGGATTTCCCTTTTCGCGTAACTGTAAAAGAGACACAAGAGAAACTCACAGGTCCGATGTCCTATGAGATAGTTGTGGACTCTAAGGCAAATGATGGGATTAAAAATCCAGAATTTTTACGCACAGTAGAGCGTTTTTACAAAGAGTTCTATGCACAATTTCCTGATGTTCGTCATATTAGCTCACTTCTAGATGTCATCAAAACTTTTAATGAAGTTATGAATGGAAAGAAAAGTGTACCTGACTCTAAAGAGTTGGTAGCTCAGTACCTCCTACTCTACTCACTCTCCCTGCCTCAAGGGATGGAGATTAATGATAAGATGGATATCAATGAGCGACTGCTTCGTGTAAGTGCATCTATAAATCTAGTAGATACTTCAAAAGATTTAGAGATGATTCAATGGGCAGAAGATTGGTGGAAGGATACTCCTTATAGCGCTACTGTGAATGGACAGACCGTAATGTTCGCACATATGCAACATGATGTTACAGATACGCTGATTGAGTCAATTACAATCGCAGTTATAATGATTTCTCTTGTGATGTTTCTCATCTTTAGAAACTGGAGGATGTTACCGCTTTTTATCATTCCAAATATCTTGCCAATCGCTTTGGTTGTAGGTGTGATGGGGTGGCTGCATATAGATATAGATATGGGAGTCGCTGTTGCTGGAGCAATCATTATAGGGGTGGCTGTAGATGATACTATTCACTTTATGGTCAAATACCTTGAAGCGAGAAAGAGAGGAGATTCTCTCTATGATGCAATGCGCTATGTTATGAGCTATGCAGGAAGTGCTATCATCTTTACTACTATTGTTCTCTCTTTGGCGTTTTTAGTTTTTGTCTTTAGTGATTTTAATCCAAACTATCACTTTGGAATTGTTACTGCATCAGCACTTATTATCGCCGTTGTTGTTGATTTGGTGGCACTACCGGCATTTTTAATTCTCATAGATAAGGGTGAGAAATCTTTGTTAGAATAATCTGATATAATTCCGACATGAATAAATTAATAGATTATCTCAATGCCCATGAGACAAGTGAGATGCACCCGAGTGATATTGCTAAAATTTTAAAAGGATTAGATGATGAGGCGTTTGCTGCTGCCATCAAACTTGTTCCTAAAGATTTGGTCGGTGATGTCGCACTTGCCCTTCCTGATAGATACTTTGATGATGTTGTTGAAAATCTGAGTGTAGATGAGCTCTCTCATGCCGTTAGCGAACTAGAGTCTGATGATCAGGCTGAGTTTATGCAGGAGCTTGAAGAGGTTGATGAAAATGTTGCATCAAAAGTTTTTGAAAATTTGCATGAAGATGATCAAGAGGAGATTACAAAGCTTCAAAACTATGAAGAGAATGTTGCTGGTGCGTATATGCAGCTTGAACTCTTTACAGCGTACAAAGATGAGATAGTTCAGGATGTTATCAAACGCTTTGCACGACTACGAAAAGAGAATGAGGTTGAGAATGTTCAAAACCTCTTCATCACAGATAAAGATCATAAACTCAAGTATGCAGTTGGGTTAGATGATTTGCTTATTTTTGACTTTTCAAAAACAATCATTGAGAATATCGAAGCGAGTGAGGAGAGTTTTGAGCCTATAAAGGCTGTAGATACGGAAGATATCAAAGAGGTTGTGCATATCTTTGAAGAGTATGATATTTCTGTTTTAGCTATTGTCAATGAAGATGGTGTGCTTCTTGGGCGTATCACTTCAGATGATATCTATGATATTATCAATGAACACGCAACAGAGCAGATGTATAATCTCGCCGGAGTTGATGATGAAGCAGAGGAAGATGAGGAAATTTTACCAGCTGGTAAAAAGAGAGCAACTTGGCTTGGACTGAATCTTATAACAGCCATCGCTGCATCATTAGTAATAGGACTCTTCTCGCAAACTATAGAGAGTATGGTAGCGCTTGCAGTTTTGATGCCTATAGTTGCTTCCATGGGGGGCAATGCAGGGACACAAACCCTTACTGTTGTTGTGCGTCAGTTGGCACTTGGAGATATCTCACAAGGTGATGCAATGCGTATAATTCGCAAAGAAGTAGCCATCGCACTTTTAAATGGATTACTTTTTGCTATAATCATAGGAGCTATTGCCGCCATTTGGTTTGATACAGGTATGCTTGGTGTAGTTATCGGGCTAAGTATGATAATAAACCTTTTTATGGCAGGTTTTTTTGGAGCAACTATTCCTCTGCTTTTAAAGAGGTTAAATGTCGATCCTGCCATCGGTAGTACGGTAATACTGACTACTGTGACTGATGTTGTCGGATTTTTTAGCTTTTTGGCACTTGCAAAAGCAATACTATTATAAGGAATGTATAAAACTTGGAATTACTTGTACTATTTTTTCTCCTCTCAGTAGGAGTCTCGTTTATCTGTTCGGTTTTAGAGTCTGTTCTTCTCTCTATAAATATGTCCTATGTGGCAGTTTTAGAAAAAGAGAGACCATCTATCGGAAAGCTCTTAAGAGTGCAAAAAGAGAATATTAACAAATCTATCGCCTCTATATTGATTTTAAACACTATCGCCAATACTCTTGGTGCTGCTGCCGTTGGTGCGCAAGCTGCACATATTTTTGGTAATGATGCAGTTGTCTATGTCTCTGTTGTGCTTACCTTTGCAATTCTCTTTTTAAGTGAAATCATTCCAAAAACTATTGGGGCGATTTATTGGAAATCTTTAGCACCCGTTGCTGCACAGTTTATCCGTATATTTATCTGGATTACTTACCCTATAATACTTACAACTCTAGCGGTTACAAATAAGATAGCACAAGGCAAAGAGGATGCAAACTCTCTTACAAAAGAGGAGCTTTTAGAGTCTATGCTTCAGAGTGAGGATGAGGGGGTCATCGATGAGAAGGAGTCGGATGTTATTGAAAACATCTTAAACCTTGACAACATCAAGGTCTCTGAGGTACTTACTCCAAGGAGTGTGGTCTTTGCACTCGATGAGACGATGAGTATCAAGGAGGTAGTGGAGACTCAAGATGCTATTTTTAAATTCTCTCGGATACCAATTTATCATGAGAGCATAGAGGATGTTACAGGTTTAGTGTTGACCAAAAAGATTTTTAAACAAGCCCTTGTTGATGATAGTGTCATGCTTAAAGAGATTAAAAAAGATATGTTCTCACTTAATGAAAATGTCCCTGTGAGTAAGGCTCTTGATCTGCTTATTGCTAAAAAAGATCATATGTTTTTAGTCAAAGATAATTATGATCAGACAGAGGGGATAGTAACCCTAGAGGATTGTGTTGAAACAATTTTAGGTGTTGAGATTATGGATGAGAGCGACACTACCGAAGATATGCGTGAACTTGCAAAGAGAAAGATGAAGTTAAAGAGAAAGTCAAAAGAGAGTGTAAACTAACAAAAGTTAGTTTGCAAAGTTTCCTACATCCCGGGAAGGCGAGGAATTTTTCCAAGTTTGGAGTTTCTGCAGTAAACACCCCAACCCTTTTTAAGCCAATGCCCAATAACTGGCAAAGGAAGCATAAAGGCACGTTTGGCATCCCTGTAAACAAAGGCAGCTCCATCACCGCTATCCATTACACATAAGATGTTAAGATGTGCATCATAGCCCTTAAATTCATTGCCACCATTTTCTCTCTCTTGGATATTATGCGCTACATTTTTTGCCATAACTTCTGCAATATGCCCCTGCTTTGCGCGCCAGTCATACCCCTCAAGTGCCGCTATATCACCAATAGCATAAAAATTACTCAATGAGCCATCCTCATTTAAGATACAAGAGTAGTCATCAGTTTTAATGAAACCTGCTTCGTTTGTTGGTAAATCAGAGTTAATCACCACTTCATGACCAGCTCCTGCGGGAATAAACATAGTAAAATCTGCTTCGAGTTTGCTATCATCTTCAAAGATAATACCACCCTTTTCAAACATTTTTATCTTTTTTCCAAAGTGTTGCTTGATGCCGAGTTTATTAAACATAACATCCATCATTTTTAGAGCATTTGAACCCATTCTCTTCCCGGGTTCAGGCATAGGAGCAAAAAAGGTCAGTTCAAAATTATCTCGAATGCCTTTTTTCTTAAGCATATTATGCACATTAAAGAGAAGTTCAAAACCCGGACCTCCGCGAACGGCAGAACTATCTTTTGGGTTACCGCCAAATCCCATAGCAATCTTTCCATGCCCTTTAGAAACAAGTGCATCTAAGGCGTATCGAATATCAAGAGATTGCTTCGGATTACCACAGATGGAGAGTGTGTTTTCTAACCCTTTATGCTTCATCTTTGAAGCTCCCATAGCAAGGATGGTATAATCAAATCCAGAGAGTAGTGTGCCATTTTGGAGTTTTACACTATTGTCTGCTTTGGAAATCTCTGCAACACTATCGATGATAAGCTCAAAGCCATGCGCCTTTTGCAACTCTTTTAAATCGACACAAACATCCTCAAACTCACTCTCACGAGTCGGTACCCAAATCGAAGTAGGAAAGATATAAAAGTAGTCCCTGTCGCTTACCAATGTAACATCAAAGTTCATTTTTTTTAGATGCGCAGCAGCATCAACACCAGCAAACCCACCCCCGAGAATTAATATCTTTTTCATAAGGCCATCCATTTGTATTATTGAAAGTATATTACTCAAAGTGATATTAAATATAGGTTAAGCAAAACTATAAAACTTTCAGTAGAGAAGGATTTTCAAACGAACATTTTTATGGTACACTTCGCAAAATTCAAGGAGTAAGTGATGAGAATATTTTTGCTTTTGCTTTGTATGCTGACACTCTCAGAAGCGATAGTTACAGTAAAACCAAGAGCTATAGGGTCAAAGCCCGGTTTTTCAGGAAGGATAGAGGGCTCTTTTCAAACAAAAAGAGGAAATACCGAGAAGGATGAATACTCTTTAGGTGTAAAGGTGCAGTATGATAATAATACAACCTATACAACTTTTTTAACACTTACTGGTGTTTATGGTAAAGCAAATGGTGTAAAAAATACAAACAAGACCTATGCACACGCTCGTTACATTCACACTTTGTATGGAGAGCATTGGGCGTATGAGATTTATCTACAATCAGAGATGAATGAGTTTACGAGTGTTGATAAGAGGCGACTTGGTGGTGCGGGAGTACGTTACCATTTGGAAGAAGATGCATGGGGAGACCTTTTTTTTGGGATAGGAGCTTACTATGAGGGAATAAGTTACACTACTGCAGTTGATCCAAACGAGAGAAATACGCGCGTTAATGGGTATATCGCTTATGTTGTAGATATTACGAAAAATACATCTTTTGCTTATGTTGGCTACTACCAGCCCAGAGTAGATGATATAAGAGACTTTATTACTTCTAATGCAGTAGAGTTGAAGATAAATATCTATAAGCAACTTAACTTAAAACTGCGTGTTTTTTATGACTATGATGCAGTTCCAGCCATCGGAAGAGAGAAAACAGACTTTACGCAGATTACTTCTTTTAGTTACGATTTTTAGCACTATTTATAAAATAGACCGCAAGCATACTAATAGCACCACCAACAATAATATGCGCTTGCATCTGCTCATCTAAAATCAGCCAAGCAGAGAAGAGTGCAAAGATGGGGACAAGAAACATAAAGGAGCTTGTCCTCTGACTCCCCAGCTTTCCTGAAGCCATAAAAAAGATGGTTGTCGCTATGGTCTGTCCAAAGATGGCAAGATAGATAAGTGATACCCAAAACTCCCACCCCTGCTCAAAAACTGCCATCAAATCTGCATCATAGGCATACAAAAAAGAGACAACAGTAGCCACTACAGAGATAAAGAAACTGTAGTGAATGGGGTGGATATGAGGTGTTGCTTTTTGCGAGAGGATGGTGACTCCCGCCCAGATAATGGCACAGAGAAGAAAGTAGATATTTGAGCTGTTGAAAAAAAGGGAGAGGTCATGTAACTCTAAGATAATGTAGCCACCTACTAAACCAAAAATGAGTCCAACAGCCTGAAACTTGTTGATGTGGTTTCTAAAGAGCAGTAGCATTAAAATGACTGTCATAAGAGGAGAGAGTGAGGTGATGATGACACTTCCTGCACCCGCAAGTCCATATTTGATGCCAAAAAATGCGCTGACCATAAAAGCGATGTTTAAAACAGAACTGCTCGCTATAAAGGTGAGAGATTTTTTACTTAAGTTTATTGGCTCTTTAAAGAAGTAGAGTAGGGGTAAAAAGGAGAGACTCATCAAGAAAAATCGCCAAAATACAACGGTATCCATGGGCATCTCTTGTGTGAGTATCTTTAGAGCAGTCCATCCTCCACCCCAAAGCAGCATGGCAAAAAGGAGCAGCCAAGAGTAGAGCCTATCTTCTTTTTTCGTGTTCATCTATGATTTTTGTAACGATGAGGTCAGAGGTGACATTGAGTGAGGTGCGGCACATATCTAAGATTCTATCGACTGCTACTATGAGGGCTACATACTCTACAGGCAATCCCAGTTGGTTTAAGATAACTACCATCATGACTAATGATGCACTCGGAAGAGCAGCGACCCCAATACTAAGTGCCACAACAGTAATGCCAAGAAGTAACTGGTCTGCAAAGTCAAGAGGGACTCCTGCAAGATTAGCAATATAGAGGACTGCTACGCTAAGATAGGCCGCTGTTCCATCCATGGAGACTGTTGCTCCAAGAGGCAGTACAAAGGAGGCACTCTTCTTATCTACGCCGCCAACCTCTTCAACAACACGCATGGAGATAGGAAGTGTAGCTGCCGATGATGCAGTAGAAAATGCCATAATAGGTGCTTCTCTAATGTCTGAGAGGTATCTGTAAGGATTTACCTTGGTAAAGAAGCGTAAAACTGCAGGAAGTGTAATGAGACCATGAAAAAGAATAACACTCACTACTACCAAGATGTACTTGTAAAGTCCTAAAACAACCTCCAATCCCTGATCTGCAATCACATAGGAGATAAGTGAAAAGACACCAATAGGTGTGAGCTTTATAACCCACTCTGCGATGATTAGCATAGCTTCACTTACTGCGTTAAAAAAGTTGATAAGCGGTGTTTGCTGCTCCTCTTGTAAAAAGAGAGTAGCTACACCAAATAGCACCGCAAATATAATAATTTGCATCATAGAAGCAGAACTCAGAGAGTGAAAGATATTTGTAGGAATAAAACTAAGTAACATACTCTCAAAGGAGAAAGGGGCGATACTTTTCGCCTTTGCATACTCTAATCCTGTACTACTTACTTGCTCTCCAATGGGGATAATATTCATCACTACTATAGCTAGAAGTGTCGCAAGAGCAGTTGTAAGCATATAGAGTCCTATGGTTTTGACTCCCATGCGTTTGAGATGTTCAACGGAGCCAAGTCCTAAGATGGCTACAAATATACTTGAGAAGACAAGGGGTACTACTATCATCTTAAGCAGATAGATAAACGCAGTCCCTATAAACTTTTGCTGCAGGGCAAGTTCTGGCAAAATGGAGCCAAAAAGAGCGCCAAGCATTATACCTAAGATAACAAGGGTGTTTGTAGTTGTGTATTTTTTTACTGTTTGAATCATTTTGGAAGTGTAACATATTCGTAATGTAAAGTTGTTTACACCCTTTTTGCTACAATATTGATAATAAAAAATAGTAGGGGTATTTTTGAATTTAAAAAGTTTTTTATTTGATTATGGTGAGAGAGTTCCCGGATATGATGTAACAGTTATAAACGAAAGAGAGGCAAGGGCTGCGGCAGGGATTTTAGGAATGTTAGGCACCATTGTTATCTTTGTTGGGATTGGTTACAACCATGTGATAGTGGCAAGGGTTTATCTGGCATTTTTGTTTTTAGACTTCTTTGCAAGAGTGATTAGTCCAAGATACTCTCCCTCTTTACTTCTTGGAAAGTTTGTTGTTCGTAATCAGAAACCGGAGTATGTTGGGGGTATTCAGAAGCGTTTTGCATGGACTATCGGTTGGTTTATCTCCTTTCCTATGGTTTATTGGTTTGTACTGCATTGGGATATCACTTTTTACAAGGTACTCATCTGTGTTCTCTGTATCACCCTTATGTTCTTAGAGAGTGCTTTTTCTATCTGTGTTGGGTGCATGATATATAAAGCTATTGTCAAAGAGGATCCAAAGCATTGCCCGGGTGGGGTTTGTGAAGTACAAAAGAGGGAGCCTATACAGATGTTTAACCCTATACAAACATTTATTGCCTCTTTGACTCTTGTTGGACTACTAACGGGTATTTATCTATTTTTAGCAAAAACACCTTCACAAACTTTTTTCGGTCAGTTCTTGCATGAAGCTGTACTTACTAAGGCACAGCTCAAAAAAGAAGAGGATTTACGCTATGAACAGGAGATGGAGAGAGAGTTTGGAGACGATGACGATGATGATTTTTAAAGAAGATACTTTTTCATCCAAACACTCAGAACATAAAGTCCCCAGAGGTGCTGTTTAAAGCTCCCCTTTGCGGCACTCTCTATGTAGCTCTGAAGCTCCTCTTTTTGAAACATCCCCGTTTGCTCATTTACCTCCCAGATAAGCGATACTCTCCCTGAACTGACTAGATACTCCATGTAAGGATTAGCAAATCCCTTCTTTTTTCGTTTGAGTATATCTTGATGCAGATAGGGCTGCATCACTTTTTTAAGAAGTGACTTTGTAACACCCTCTTTGTAACGAAGTGCAGGGTCAATGCTAAAGAGAAGTTCTACGAGTTTATGGTCTAAAAAAGGTGTGCGGGACTCTATGGAGTGTGCCATACTGACACGGTCGAGTTTTGTCAAGAAATGTTCTGCCTGAAAGAGGTTGAGGTCAGAGTAGCTGTACCATATACTTGCATCACTGTGTGCCGAGTTCTCAAAGCGTTCTCTGTATGATGCAAGGTACTTTAATGATGCATTATCTTTTACATTGCGTCGTAGTAGCTTGTTTTTTTGCAAATCTGTGAACTTCTCCCCTGAGGTGCGAAAGAGCAGGGTATCATCAAAGATGCGTTTGTACCACTCCCACTCACGGTTCATCGAGAAGTTGGCTCGAAAGTATTTTTTGAGCCAGTTCTTATGGGCAAGGCTTGATGCACCCTCGATATCAAGGTACTCAAAGTATTGTCTATAGCCTAAAAATATCTCATCACTTCCCTCACCACTCATGACAACCCTGTAGCCATCTTTTTTAATCTGCTCAAAAAGCAGGTAGAGAGGTACAGCTGCAGGGTCATTGAGTGGCTCATCAAGTGCATCAAAAACTTTGTCACTTGCCTCTATAAACATCCTCTCATCTATCTCTATTGCTCTGTTTTGTAAGCCTAAAGAGTCTGCGGTTGCTTTAGCATTGGCTCTCTCGTCATACTTCGCAAACTCTTTGTAGCCTAGGGTATAAGTTGGAAGCGCTCTGTTTGCACTCTTGGCAAAGTAGTTGATGGTTGCACTATCGATGCCCCCTGAGAGTAGGGCAGCAGTTGGCACATCGGCAGAGAGTCGCATCGCTATGGACTCCTCTAAAAGCTGCTCTATACTTTGTAAAGCTTCAGCCTCATCTGTAATGATATTTGAAGGTGCATCTAAGATGTCATAGTATCGCTTCAGTTCATACTTCCCATCATAAAACTCCAAATACTCCCCCGCAGCCAACTTATAAATACCCTTAAAAAAAGTATGCGGAGGCGTGGGTGCTAAAAAGGAGAGATAAGAGAGCAGCGCATCACTACTCATCTCTGTTTTTTCTAAAAAAGGTGTAACTCCTTTTATCTCTGATGCAAAGATAAAGGCAGATTGGGTCTGCGTAAAAAAGAGAGGTTTCTTCCCAAGTCTGTCGCGAAAAAGATAGAGTCTGTTTGCATCATAAATGGCGATGGCAAACATCCCCCGCAGATGATGCACAAACTTTACACCCCACTTCAAATAAGCTGCAAGAATAACTTCACTGTCACTTGTCGTTGTAAAAGGAAAATCAAGCTCAGTTTTCAGTTCTTGAAAGTTATATATCTCCCCATTAAAAGAGATGAGAATATCTTTGTGCTTAAGTGGTTGATGACTTCGCTCATGTATATCTAAAATAGAGAGCCTTTGATGTGCAAAAAAGAGCCTCTCCTTTTGTACCACACCACAATAATCAGGTCCACGATGAGAGAGCCTTGCAAGAGCATTTTTGGCTCTGTTTTCGTTATAGTCGCCGATGATTCCAAAGAGTGCACACATGGTGCAATTTTATCGCTTTCACACTAAATCTATACTTTGTCTTTAAGGAACATTTTGTCTGTTATTGCCAAATTCTTCCAATTAACATAAAAAAATTTTTTTTTGTTAATATTGCTTTTTGGAGTTGATTTGTATAAAATGTTCGTTGAATAAATAGTTATAGTACACAAGGAATATTTTATGAATAGTAATAAAGTTCATTTCAAACAAGCATTAAAAAAACAAATTTGGACAATTGTTATACTAATAGGAATTGTAGTTGCATACCCTATCGGTACAGGTGGATTAAAAACTGATTTAGAGTTTTATACTTGGATATCTCTAACACTTACATCTTCTTATCTAGTTTTTATACTATTAAAAAAACAATCAAAAGAAGCTCTTTGCCCACATTGTAAATCTGATTTATTTGAAATTATTGAGATTAGTAAAAGTATAAAGTTAGATTTCAACTTTTGCCCTAGTTGTGGTGAAAAAGTTGAACTATAACAAGTACTTGGAGAAAAATACGAACCCTAGCGGGGATTCGTATTTCTCAAGACAGTCGTTATAAGCCACTTGACAAAGTCTTTTATTTGCACTACAATTGTATCTACAAAAAACATATTAAAGGTTTACAATTATGAAACAAGCAATTAATATTAGATTAGAAAAAGATGTCGTACAAACTCTTGATGAATATGCACAAGAGCTTGACAAAACAAGAACAAGTCTTATTGAAAAAGCCATAGAATTATATTTTGATAAATTAGATGAAATGATAGCAGACAAAAGAATAGATAATCTAAAAGCTGGAAAAACTACACTTATTCCATTAGAAGAAGTTTTTAAAAAAGCTGGGATAAATGTATAAAATTGCATTTGATAAAGATGCTGAAAAAGAATTTCTAAAATTAGATGCACAAGCACAAAAACTTGTTTCAACAAAAATTTTAGACTTAAAAGATGGGAATTTTTCAAATGATAAACAGCTTAAAGGCAAACATAAAGGAAAGTTCCGTAAAAGAGCTGGAGATTATAGAATTATCTATTTAAAAGAGAACGATTATTTAGTAATCTCAGTCATTAGAATTGCTCATAGGAAAGAAGTTTATTAAGCTTATAACAAAACAGAGGAGCCAATAAGTTACCTAGCGGCAATTTATTGGCTATATTCAGTCGTTAGCATTACATTTGCAGATTAAGTCTTAATTTGGT
>JALWSY010000076.1 GCA_027083035.1 Sulfurimonas sp.
AAATTTTAGTGATAAGTGAACAAAGTAATAGTTACGAAACAAGTGAACTTTTACATAATGGTGCGAATGATTACCTGATAAAAGAGTTCTCAAGAGATGAATTCTATGTTCGGGTTTACCAAAATATTAATAAAACCTGTTAGGATTAAAGCATGAATAAAATATTAATGATAGAAGATGATTTAGAATTAGCAGAGATATTGACAGAGTATCTCGAACAGTTTGACTTTAAAGTGATTACAGAAGATGATCCTTTCAAAGCAGTAAGTATCCTAAAGTTAGAACCTTTTGATTTAGTGATACTTGATTTAACACTCCCCGGAATGGATGGGCTTGAGGTGTGTGAAGCGATTCGTGAGCGTCAAGATATTCCTATTATTATCTCTTCAGCGCGATCTGATGTAACAGACAAGATAAAGGCATTAGAGCTTGGTGCGGATGATTACCTTCCAAAACCTTATGACCCTCGTGAACTTGAAGCGAGAATCCACTCTGTACTGCGTCGTTATGAGGCGAAGAGCGAGGAGAAGGCTGAGAGTAAGAGTGACTTTAAATGTGATAAGGCAACGATGGTGATTACTTATAAGGGACGTACTATTGACTTGACAAACGCGGAGTTTGGTATCCTTTCTTACATGATATCAAAGCAGGGTCTTGTGGTCTCTCGAGAGGATCTTATCCATAATGTAAATGCTATTAATGAAGATTCCTCAAACAAGAGTATAGATGTGATGGTAGGACGCATACGGAATAAACTTGGTGATAAATCACTTATTGAGTCTGTGCGTGGCGTAGGGTATAAACTTCTTAAGTGATGAAGCAACATGCTGTCTTAATTACGGTTCTCTTTGCACTTACTGTCTCTTTAGTGAGTGTAAGTATGATATTTTGGGAGTTTTATAAACTTAACAAGCAACAGTATATTGATCATATATTTACAAAATACTCTGTTATTACACAAATCTACCGTGATCATGAGCAGAGACATAGTTCTGAGATTATGCTTGAAGCAAATCTCGCTGTTTATAAGATGCAGGTTGTAAAAGAGCAGCAAAGTCAAGAGAGTGTTCTTAAGAGAGGGCGTATTTTAAAGCGAGAAGGATTTCAGAGTATTCGCTCTTCTTTGATGCTTAATGAATCAGGTCTTTATACAAAAAATACAATCACAAAACTGCATGCAACGATGATAGAGTATAAAAAAACTATCTATTTCTATATGCAAACGGAAGAAGCAGCAATTCTTATTAAAGATGAGGATCTCAAACCCTATAATTACATCAATATGCTCTATGCGTATAGTGCCATATTTGCGATTATTAGTTTCTCTTTTATCCTTGTTTTGCAAAAACTGCGTCCCCTGATTCGTCTGAGAAAAAAGATTGCACTCTTTGGAGATGGGAACATGAATATCTCATTTAAAACTAACAGTTGCGATGAGATTGGCATGGTTGCAAATGAGATAGAAGCAACGCGTGAGAAAATCCATACACTTCTAGAGGCAAGAACACTCTTTTTACGTAATTTGATGCATGAGTTAAAGACACCTATTGCAAAGGGAACTATTGCTACACAGATGCTCTCATCAGAGAAGCAAAGAAAGCGTTTTGAGTCTATTTTTCATCGTTTAGAGAGCTTAGTAACTGAGTTTGCTATGATAGAAGAGGTGACAAGTTTAGATTATAGAAAAGATTTTAGTGAGTATAGGATTGTGGATATCATTGATGGTGCTATTGATATGGCTATGATAGAGAGTGATAGGGTTACAGTTTCAGTCGATGGTGATGCAAAGATTCATGCAAACTACAGACTCTATACAACAGCTATAAAAAATATGATAGATAATGCAATGAAATACTCTACAGATGCACACATAACAATAGTGTATAGAAACAAAGAACTCTGTTTTGAGAGTTTAGGGGAGCGTTTGCAACACCCTTTGAGTTACTACATAGAGCCTTTTACAAAAGATAATCCTTCAAAAAATAGTTTTGGTTTAGGACTCTACTTGGTAGATTCCATATTAAAAGCACACTCTCAAGTTTTGGCATATGAGTATGAAGAGGGAGTCAATAGATTTATTTTTGCATAAGTTTAAAGATGTAAACTAATGCTATGAATAGATATATTTATAGTTTTTTAGCAGTTTTTTTGGCACTCTCTTTTTTCTCCTTTGGGTGGTTGAGTCACTCAGCATATGTGCCGGGAAAAAAAATACAACGGCTCTCTACACTTCAAAAAATCAAAAGAAGTGGCGTATTAAATGTTGTTTTGCTTAATTCTGCTTCTAGTTACTATATAGGTGCTAATGGTTCGCAGGGGTTTGAATATGACTTACTGAATGCTTATGCACAACACCTTAATGTAAAATTACATATTACTACTGCACACACGCAAAAAGAGGCTTTAGAACTTGGAAAGAAAGTGGATGCCGATATCGTATCTGCTTCCCTTCCAAAGACAAAGTTCCGAGAAAAAAGACACAATTTTGGTCCATCTTATTATGAGATACAAGAACAAGTTGTTTGCAATAGAGAGATGCTAAAAGGCTCTCGTTTTCCAAGAGATGTTGAAGAACTCTCCGGTTTAAGTATAGTTGTAGGAGAAGATACGAGTTATAGTGATACTTTAAAGGCACTACAAAATGATGGTTATGATATCAATGTTACTCTCTCTTCTTCTCTCTCATCAGAGGAACTTTTAGCTGAGGTATCGAAACATACCATAGATTGTACGGTGACCGCATCAAATATATATGCTCTAAATATTCGATATTTTCCTGAGATAGCTATGGCTTTCTCTATCAGCGGACGAGAACAACTTGCTTGGATACTTAAAGATGGAGCGGATGCACTGAAAGCTGATATGTACAGATGGCTCAATAGTTTTCATCAGCAAGGAAAGATGGCTGCATTGAAAGACCACTACTACTCTTATGTACTCTTCTTTGATTATTACAACACAAAAATGTTTTACAAAAGAGTGAAAAGCCGACTTCCAAAATATAAAAAAATGTTTCAAGAGGCAGCTACAAGGTTTGGAATACCATGGAAACTTTTAGCTGCTATCTCCTATCAGGAGTCTCATTGGAATCCAAGAGCAAAAAGTTTTACAGGTGTGCGAGGACTGATGATGCTCACACGTCATACAGCAAAGCTTTTAAATGTAAAAAATCGTTTAGATCCAAAACAGAGTATAGTAGGGGGGACACGTCATCTAAAGCAGATGTTAAAGTTTGTGCCAAAGGCAGTAGAGGGTGAGAATAGATTGAAGTTTGCTCTTGCTGCATACAATATAGGGCTAGGCCATGTAAGAGATGCCCAAAGTTTAGCAAAAGAGATAGGACTCAATGAGAATATATGGAGTGATTTAAAAATAGTTTTACCACTCTTGTCGCAGAAAAAATACTATAGTAATTTACAATATGGGTATGCACGGGGCGGGGAAGCTGTTAATTATGTAGAGTCTATTTATAACTATAAAGCTATTTTAGAGAAGAGTGAAAAAAAGTAAATAATGCATCAAATTTATATCAAATTAATGTTTCATATAAGAATTATAGCCAATAATTATGTAAATAATAAAGATTTAATAAGTAATTAAGGAATGGATGTGATATACTGCCCTCTGAAATTTGTAAGATGATAAGGAGAATATATGAAATTTACAAAAATGAGTTTAGTTGCTGCGTTATTAATTGGGTCAAGTGCGTTTGCAATTGATAATGTGAAAGTGAGTGGTGATGCGCAACTTATGTATCATACTGAAGATGGAGAGGGTACACTTTTTACGAAAGACTCTAGTGCAGCTGATACAGGTGTAAACTTAAATGTTACAGCTGATTTATTTAAGAATGATGTTGTTTCAATTAGTGCTGGTGCTGGTTATACAGTTTTAAGCACACTAGGAATAGAAAATAATCTTGTAAGTGCTGTATGGGGTGGTGCGCATACTGCTACTGCTGGAACAGGTGCGACTTATGGTAGTGCTTTAGGTGGTGCTAAAGTTAACAATGCTAACTGGATGAATGAAGCATATGTTACAGTATCTGCAGGGAAGACTATTTTAAAAGCTGGTCGTCAAGCACTTGATACTCCATTAGCATTTACTGAAACATGGTCTATTGAAAAGAATACTTTTGAAGCAGCTGTGTTAATTAATCAAGACATTCCTGATACTACATTGGTAGCTGGTTTCATCGGAAATGGAAACGGTAATGAACCTTTTGGTCAAAATTTAAATGACGCTACAGATGCAGATGGTAATGGAATTCCAGATGCACCAACTGTTCAAAATTTAGGACTTGCTAAAGGTGCAGTTGTGAATCCAAATGGTGACTTCGCTACATTTGGTACAAACGGTGCGTACGCAGTGGGTGTTATCAATAACTCTTTCAAACCGGTAACTGCACAAGCATGGTACTATAACCTTCAATCTCTTGCTACTGCATACTGGTTACAAGCTGACTTAAGTATGGATGGCATCTTAGCTGGTGCGCAATACACATCTACAACTGTGAATGATCCTACTATTAATAATGATGATGCAAGTGGTACTTTTGCTATAATGGCTGGATATGAGATGGAAGATATGGTAACTGCGAAGTTAGCTTATTCTCAAACAACTGACAAAGGTGTTCTGTTTGGTGCTAATACAGCTACAGCAACTGGTGCATCTAAGTTATATACTGAAGCATGGTGGAGCTATGGTCAGGTTACACAAAAAGATACTTCAGCAATCACTTTAATAGTAGAGTCTCCAGTAAATGGTATAGTAGATTTAGGATTTTACACAACTTTAGCTGATCATGGTGATGCTAATGGTGCTGGTGATATGACAGAGATTACTTTAACTGCTGGTAAATCGTTTGGACCACTAGATACAACACTTGCAGTTATTCATACTGATTTTGGTGCTGCAGATGCGGCTGGTTCTGTTGATCCAGATGCAACAACTGCTGTTCAAGCATACTTAACTCTTAATTTCTAATCTAATCTATTAGATTACGGTTTAACTCCCTTCTTGGGAGTTATCTCTCTTTTTTTGAAGCTTCTTATTCTTTTTTACAACTTATGCTATAATCTTGCATGCTGACACTTATTCAAAAAATTTCTTATATACTTTTTATGCTACTGCTTATCTCAATGATATCTTTTCTAGCGATTCATGCTGCACCCAACAGCTTTTTTGGAGCAGGGGAGCTTAATCCAAATATGACACCAGAGGCGATAGAGAAGCTAAAAGCTGTCTATGGACTTGATAAATCTTTAGTTGAGCAATATATTGAGTGGGTCAAAAATCTTGTGCATTTGAATTTTGGAGTCTCCTTCGTAACGGGTGCTGATGTCTCAGAGGAGATACTCAAACGACTTCCTGTAACGCTGAGTATGAATCTTATCTCTCTAGTTACGGTTTTTATGCTCTCTTTATATCTTGGCATTAAAGCAGCACTTAGCTATGAGAAAAAGGGAGATTTTATTATTCGCCAGATTGCGCTTGTTTCCTTCTCTATGCCCTCTTTTTATTTGGCACTTTTATTTATAATCTTTTTTTCGCTCAAACTAGACCTGTTTCCCATAGCAGGTCTGCACTCTGTAGAAGCAAAAGAGGGACTAGAGAACTATCTTGATATGGCATGGCACTTAACTTTGCCAATAGCTGTGATGATATTTGTAGGACTTGGGAGTATGATTGTCTATGTTCGCTCTTTAACTTTAGAGATACTCAAGAGTGATTACTACTTTTTTGCACTCTCTAGAGGATTAGCAAAAAAAGAGCTACTACGATACTATATTTTGCCAAATTTGATGCCTCCCATTGTTACGCTCTTGGGACTCTCTCTACCCGGTCTTATTGGTGGAAGTGTTATTTTAGAGTCTATCTTTGGCATCGAGGGGATGGGACAGCTCTTTTTTATGTCGGCTTTGAGTCGTGACTATCCTGTCATTATGGGTACTTTGATTATGACTGCTTTTTTAACGCTTGTTGGAAATATGGTAGCAGATCTGATTTTATGGAGGCTCAATCCCTATGTTCGACGATGATTTTCATGCACAAACACTTAGTGAAGATGGAACATATACAGCGTACTCCAAAGAGTATAATGAACACTACCACTCTACAAAAGATGGCGCTTTGCAAGAGTCATTTTATAAGCATGTGATTCCTGCATCAAAATTTGTAAATAATAAGGAAAGTATCACTATCTTAGATATCTGCTACGGTCTGGGGTTTAACACTCTTGCAACACTTTTGTACTACAAAAAGTATTTTCCTCAAAAAAAAGTACATATTTATTCCCCTGAGTTGGATGCTTCTCTTGTAAAATCACTTGTAAATTTCCCCTATCCTAAAGAGTTTAAGGAGTTTAGGAGTGTTATTGAAGCACTCTCTACAGAAGGGTATTATAGTGAAGAAAACTTCTCAGTAGAGATTTTTATAGGTGATGCACGAGAATATATCAAAAATTTTGAAGATAGGTTTGATATAGTTTACCAAGATGCCTTCTCCCCCTCGACCAATCCAATACTCTGGACACGAGAATACTTCGCAGATATTAAAAAAAGTATGCACACAGATGGTGTCTTAACAACATACTCTACCGCATTTAAAACTAGACTTGCATTATATGAGAATGGTTTTATGCTTTATTTAAATAGAGGGGATGATTTTCGCCCTTCAACAGTTGCATCATTAAGTCCCCTAGAGTTTTTTGAAGTTGTAGATATGGAACATAAAATATCTTGTAACAGAGATGTCAAATCACTCCGTGATGCAGATGTTTAAAATAGCTCTTTTTCTTTTTTTTCTTTTTTTTTCACTTCATGCACTCTCTTATAAAAGTACAGATGATATTACCAAGGTTAATATAGCAACTATCAACACACTTTTGATTTTTACTTCAGAAGATGGACTCAACTCAGGTACCTATCACTTTACAAATACTCCAGCAGATATAGATATGAGCATCTATCATCTCCCCTTTTTGTACAATTTTGACTCAGAGAGTGATTTGAACTTTTTTGTAGTGGGCAATGTTGGTTATAGCCGAGTTTATCTCTCAAATGAAACACGAACCCTTGATATTTTTAATCATATTCAAACCTACACAGCAGGTTTGGGAGGAGGTCTGCGATACAAGTTTTCAAAAGATTTATCTCTCTTGGGTGGTGGTGAACTTATCTATTCGCGTGCAGGTATTAGTGTTATAAAACCTGATGGGGATATAGGAGATATTATAGAGGATTTTTTTAACAAAAACTATAGTGATAATATCTCCTATAAGTTTTTCACACAACTAGAGTATCGTTCCGTAGTTGCAGAGTTTAAACCCTATCTCTCTTTTAAGTACAAGCTCTATGAGACCAAATCGAGTTTTTCTTTGAGTGAACTGAGTGGATTTCGTTCTGAGTCAAGTGTGACCTCTTTTAAAGTTGGTGTTGAGTCCCCAAAACTCTTTGAGTACAATGCCCATCAAAATCTTACACTTGAAGCCTATCTAAACGGACACCACTTGAGTGGTATAGTGAGAGATATGACGCAGGTGAGAACATATAGAAGTTTAGGGGGCGTAGCGTATTGGAATACTGCAAAAGCACCCTGGTGGGCATCACGATTTTTTTTAGAGTTAAACCGTGTTATTGGGGATGGTTTGCGTGGCTATAATGTAGGGGTGGGCTTTACACTTGATTTTTAGTCATTGATGACACTCAAAAACTCCTCCCCAAATTGCTGAAACTTCTTCTCACCGACCCCATTGACTTCAAGCATGGAGGCTTTATCGTGTGGTTTATCATTTGCTAGGTGTTTGAGTGTTTTGTCACTAAAGATAATGTAGGCAGGCACACCCATCTCTGATGCAAGCTCAGTTCTTTTTTCTCGTAGTGCTTCAAAGAGATCTCTGTCATACTCAAAAGCCTCCGCTCTTTTTACAACTTTTTCTTTGACATTTATCTGCAGTCTCGAAGATTTGATATCTACGAGCATCTCACTTTTAAGAATTTTGACTGCATCATTGGTGAGTTTGAGTACACTAAACTCTCCAAGTGAGAGTATCTTTAACTCTAAAAGACGCTCTATTATAACAAACCACTCCTTTTTACTCAGCTCTAACCCGATGCCATAGACAGAGAGTTTGTCTGCGCTATTTGCGAGAATCTTTTGCTCTTTTGAACCGCGAAGGATATCTATGATGTAGTTTTTTCCAAAACCCTGATTTGTTTTGTAGATGGTGCTAAGCAACATCTGCGCCTCTTTAGTAATATCTTGTCGTTTATCATCAGAGTTCAGACAGTTATCACATCTATCTTTACAAGGCTCGAGTGTGTCATCAAAATACTCTGCGAGTTGTTTGTGAAAGCAGATTTCACTTGTGGCATATTTGTAGATTTTATCTATCTTTGCATCAAGATGCTCTTTGTACTCCTGGTTTGTTATCTCCTCTAAAAAGCGTTTATGCTGCACCATATCACCAGTATTAAAGAGGAGTAGTACTTCACTATCCTCCCCATCTCTTCCGGCCCTTCCTATCTCTTGGTAGTAGTTCTCTTGAGATTTTGGCAGAGACATATGTACTACAAAGCGGATATCACTCTTATCAATCCCCATCCCAAAAGCAATGGTTGCGACCATGATATTGATTTTATCGTTGACAAAGATTTTAAAGTTCTGCTCTCTTATGTGTTGCGGGAGTCCTGCATGGTAGGCAAGTGAGGAGTAGCCACTCTGATTTAAGAAGCTACTAAGCTCTTCAGCTTTTTTTCTCGAACTGACATAGATGATGCCTGACTCATTTGTATGTCTTTGTAGAAAGTTTTTGAGTTGTGCCTGACCATTTCCTATGCGTCTTTGTGCAGATATAAAGATGTTTTTTCTAAATATCTTTCCCTTGAGAAGGAGAGGAGTATCAAGGCGCAACTCACGGACAATATCAGTTGTAACTGTCTCTGTTGAGGTTGCTGTAAAAGCTGCAATAGTTGTAGTAGGAAAGTTCTCTTTAAGTTGTCCAAGAGCGCGATAATCATCACGAAACTCATGTCCCCATTGAGAGATACAGTGTGCTTCATCAATGACAAAGAAGTTAATGTTGAGTTGATGTAAGAAGTTGAGTGTTGCACCGTTGTTAAGGCGTTCAGGTGAGAGGTAGAGAAACTTTACCTCTCCGCTAAGTGCATCATCCATAATCTGCTCTATCTGCTCAAAATCCTGTGCAGAACTTATCATCTGTGCATTTATCTGCTGTGCCTGAAGTGCTGCTACCTGATCTTGCATAAGGGCTATAAGTGGAGAGATTACTATAGTGATGCCATCCATCATCATAGTAGGGAGTTGAAAAACGAGACTCTTCCCACCACCTGTTGGGAGTATCATAACAAGGTCGTGATGATTTACAATAGCATCAACACCCTCCTCTTGGAGTGCTCGAAAGCTATTATGTCCGAAGATATCTTTGAGAAGTTTATATTTGATAGTTACTCCAAATAGTGCTGTTTTTAAAAAGCTGCGCTGATTGCATCGACACTCTCCCAGCTGAGTGATGATGCACTCTCTTTTTGCGCTCGTAGAATATGGGCAATATAACGCGCAAACATATCGGTCTCAACATTGACTCTATCTCCCTTTTTATAGCTATGAAAGAGTGTCTCTCTCATAGTATGGGGAATGATAGTGAGTCGAAAGCTCTCTTGGAGTACATCATTAACAGTAAGACTGACACCATCAATGGTAATGGAGCCTTTGGGAACGATGTAGGGGATATGCTCTTTTGCAATTTTTATGATGACATCATAGGAGTTGCCAAGATTTTTTATATCTTCTATCGTGCCAATCGCATCAATATGCCCCTGCACTACATGCCCCTCAAATCTATCACCCATCATCATCGCAGGTTCAATATGCACCAAGCCCCTGTATCTCTCGGTAGCAAGATGTTTTTGGCTCTCTGGGGACAGCTCAACACTAAAGCCATCATCTCTGACTTGTACAACCGTAAGACAGGCACCGTTAATGGCAATACTGTCTCCCAATTTTGCTTTGAGTTTTGAGCGAATGCTAAGAGTAGAGGCGACAAAACTTGTCACAGTAGCAACTTCTCGAATTAGACCTGTAAACATCTTAAAATACTATTTTGCCATCTTCTTGAAGGCCTTTTATAATCTGTTTCGCTTTCTCATGTCCTTTATAGGCAGCTTTACGACACAGATCAAGTGCTTTGTCATTGTCCATCTCACACCCTATACCCTGATCATAGAGCAGACCAAGATTGTAAAGTCCTTGAGCGAGTCCACCATCAGCTGCACGCTTAAAGCAGATAAAGCAGCGTGCATCATCTTGGATGACACCGAGTCCATCTTTATATAAAACCCCAAGGTTGTTAAAGGCTTCTAAGTGACCGCGTTTTGCTGCCTCCTCATACCAAAAAGCCGCTTCTGAGTAGTTTTGTACACACCCTAGACCACGCTCAAGCATAAGCCCTACCTCATACATAGCAGGAGGTACTTCACGCTCTGCCGCTGCAAGGTGGAGTTCATGTGCTTTGAACTGATCATGCGCAACACCACCTATGCCATTTTCATACAAGATGGCAAGATTAAAAAGTGCATAAGGTTGTTTTGCCTCTGCTGCTTTTGTGTAAAGCTCTAGCGCTTTTGCATCATCCTTTTCGCACCCTTGGGCATTTTGGTACATATAGCCTAGTGAAGTCTGAGCATCAGCATTTCCCTGCTCGGCTAAGAGGGTAAAGAGTTCAAAGGCTGTTTTATAATCTTGTGCGTTATACGCGGCATTTGCTTTTTGTAGCATTTCCATATTATTCCTCATTTTCTGTGCGAATATTCTGTCTAAAGGTTGTTTTATTCCCTTTTGCAGACGCTTTTGCTTTACGAATTGTTTCTAGCAGATTCTCTTTAGTAGTGAGGTGTTCATCTCTGATTTTATGTTCATCACTTCCATCTATCTCTGGGTCATATTCAACAACTTCAGGGACATAATCTTTAAATAAATCATCACTCATCTTAAAAACCCTAACTAATTTAGTTTATATTATGCAAATGATACACAAAAATGATAAAATTCCATTTAAAATATAAATGTAAAGTTTAGTTAAATGGTTATATATGCTCATTCTCAAAATCACATCGTGTGATTTTTCCGAGGGTTGAAAATCAGAATCCATCCTTGGATTCTTTTTTGATTTTCAAAATCCGCATATACAACCATTTAACTAAACAGACTCCCAAGCGGAGTAAGGGTAGGATAAAAGATAATGAATTACGACATAATAGTAGTAGGTGGTGGTCACGCAGGTGTAGAAGCATCACTAGCCGCAGCAAGAATGGGACAAAATACTCTTTTAATCTCCATGCTCGCTGAGAATGTGGGTGCGACCTCTTGTAATCCTGCTATTGGTGGGTTGGCAAAAGGGCATCTGGTCAGAGAGATTGATGCACTTGGTGGTGAGATGGGGCTTATTACTGATGCAGCGGGGATACAGTTTCGTATCTTAAATCAGACAAAAGGTCCTGCTGTGCGTGGAAGTCGCGCGCAGATAGATATGGACAAGTATAAGGTTATTGCAAGAAACACTGTTTTAAACACACCAAATCTCGCACTCGCGCAAGAGAGTGTTACATCTTTAATAATCGAAGATGGAAGTGTTCATGGTGTGCGTACAGATTTGCTTAATGAGTATAGAGCGAAAAAGGTCATCATCACTTCTGGCACATTTTTAAATGGGATTATTCATGTTGGCGAGGTGCAAAAAAAAGGGGGACGCTATGGTGAAGAGAGAAGTGAAGAACTCTCTGCATCACTCAAAGAGGATGCTGGACTCAACATGGCACGACTCAAAACAGGTACCTGTGCAAGAATAGACACCTCTACTATTGACTTCTCTGTGATGGAGGAGCAAGATGGTGATGTCCTGCCAAATCCATTTAGTTTTCGAACAGATAGAGAGGAGTTTCGTGCGACAAAGAAACAACTTCCATGTTACATCGCTTACACAAATGAACTTACACATGAGATAATTGCATCAAACTTCTACAGAGCGCCTCTCTTTACAGGGCAGATAGAGGGAAAATCACCACGCTACTGCCCCTCTATTGAGGATAAGGTAAGTAAGTTTGCAGATAAAGAGCGCCATCATCTTTTTATTGAGCCACAAACTATGGACAACACGGAGTGCTATATCAATGGTCTCTCAACCTCTCTGCCTCCCGAAGTACAACGCGATATGATTCACTCTGTTGTAGGGATGGAGCATGCAAAGATAGTGCGTTATGGGTATGCCATCGAGTATGATTTTGTTGATCCTCGTGAGTTGAAGCACTCTTTAGAGACGAAAAAGATAAAGGGTCTTTACTGTGCGGGGCAGATAAATGGAACGACAGGGTATGAGGAGGCCGCTGCGCAAGGACTTATGGCTGGTATCAATGCTGCTTTGAGTCTGCAAGGTAGAGAGCCTTTGATACTGCGTCGTGATGAGGCGTACATCGGTGTCTTGATAGATGACCTTGTCACTAAAGGGACAAATGAGCCATATAGAATGTTCACCTCTCGTGCGGAGTATAGACTGCTCTTAAGAGAGGAGTCAGCAGACACAAGACTTGGAAAGTATGGGCATGAACTTGGACTTATCTCTGATGCAGAGTATGAAAAGGTGAAGCGTAAAGATGAGCAGATTCGCTATGGTGCGCAGCTTTTAGAGGAGATAAAGTTCACTCCAAACAAAGAGTTTAATGCTCTTTTAGAGTCAATGGATGAAGCCCCACTCAAAGATGTCTCGACAGCACAACAGCTTGTCGCAAGAAAGAGTTTTGATATTACAAAAATGCTGCGTATAGTACCTGAACTTGAGAAGTTTGATGCGTATATACAAGAGGAGATATTAGTTGAGGGGAAATATGCCCGCTATATAGACAAGCAGAGTCAAGAGATAGAGCGAATGAAAAAGTATCTTAAAATCAAGATACCGGAGGATTTTGACTTTACAGTTGTTAGTGGTCTCTCTAAAGAGGTACAAGAGAAACTTGCATCATTTAACCCACCAACACTCCAAGCAGCGATGAATATCTCAGGCATAACACCTGCAGCTATTGAGATACTGCATATTTACATTAAGATGGGTGCAAGATCCAATAAAGTGTGAAAAATTGACTTGACATTTCTAAACCAATTAGTCTATAATTATACCATGAGAAAAACAAAAGGCAGGCCAAAATCTTTTGACGAGCAAGAAGTCTTGAATTTGGCAATGGAATATTTTTGGAAGCATGGGTATGAAAACAGCTCTCTAGATGATTTGCTTAAAGCGATGGGCATCAGTAAAGGAAGCTTCTATCACATGTTTGGAAGTAAAGAAGCGCTTTTTTCCAAGTGTTTACAGCTCTATCGTAAAAAACAGATTGATTACCTTCGCTCTTTAAAACAAGAGTTTGGTGCAAAAGCAACGATGCTCAAACTTGTTGAAATGACACTTACTGAGTTAAAAACAACGGGGCGACTTACTGGATGTTTGCTTATGAATTCCGGTAAAGAGTGTTATGGACGATATGAAGATTTGAGTAAATTGATAAAAGAAGAGTATCTTGCAATGCAGAGTTTTTTTACCAATGCTTTGCAAGAGGATATCGACAAAGGCATTGTTAAGACATCACTTTCTGCCAAGGAGTTAAGCACTCGATTTATGAATACTTTAAATGGACTTGTTCTTTCTGTACAAGCGGGGGCAACTGATGATATGGTTGAGAGTATAGTTCAGCAATTAAAAGAGATGGTGGAGTAAAAAGCAGCTTAAAAATACACTATGCGTGTTTTTGAGCTGCTTTTTTTATAGCTATTTTTAGACCAAGTAGTCTATAAATAGGATGGCACTATATAAAAAAGTACGCTTACCTAGGTATATTTTTATACCAATTAGTTTAAAAATAAAGGAAAAAAGATGAGTTTATTACAAGTAACAAAAGCACAAGAGGCACAAGGTGAAGTCAAAGAGATTTTTAATGAGGTTGAAAAAGCATTTGGAGCTGTTACGGAAGGGTTGTCACTTTGGGCACTCAATCCAGAAGCGTTAAAGTTTCAATGGAATTCTATCAAAGAGCAGATGGCGTGTGATGAGGATACACAAAAGATGTACACCCTAATCCGTTACATCACTTCTGAAAAAAATCATTGTAAGTATTGTATCGGTTTAAATGGTGGAATGCTTATAAATATGTATGGAATGAGTGAAGAGAATCTCAAAGAGGTGGCAAACAATCTTAGTGTTGCAAAACTTACACCTAAAAATGAAAAGCTTTTGGCCTTTGCTCTGCGTTCCATCAATGAACCACAAGCGATTAAGCAACAAGATATAGAAGAACTCCATTCATTAGGACTAAACGATAAAGAGATTTTTGATCTTGTATTAACTGCTAGTATGATGTTAGTGGTAAATACTTTGTTTGATGCATTTGAAGTGGAGTAAGTTTATACAAAATATTTTGATAGTAAATGGACATTAGTACCATGAAATTGCAAAAGTTGGCACTAAGAAATACAAAGAGACAGTTGTATTTTGAACCTAAACCTTAATAAATCAAAATTATCAGTTGTGAGAAGTTTATGTTGTAATCAAATTGTAGCAAAACTTTACTTGACTAATTAGTCAATTTTAATATATACTTTTGACTATATAGTTAAAAAGGAAAAAAATGAAGATATACAATAAGGCAATCACAGGTAAAGAGGAAGAGTTCTTAAGTGATGAACATAAGGCTCTAGTGGAATTTTACAAGGCTTTTAACAGGCAAGATATTGAGCTGATGCAAATAAATTGGAATGTAGATGAGGGTGTGATGGATAATCCACTTGGTGGTATTTTAAGAGGATGGGAGAATATCCAAGAGGTGTATAAAAAGATATTTTTTGGAGAAGCGGAAGTTTATGTAGAGTTTTACGACTACTCTATACACAAACAAGGTGACATCTTCTTTGCAGCAGGAAGAGAGCGAGGGCATATCTTCAAAAATGGTAAAAAAATCGAATTAGATATTCGTACTAGCAGAATTTACGGCAAGAAAAATGGTAACTACAAACAACTCCATCACCATGGATCCATTACCGATGCAAAACTGCTTGATACCTACCAAAAGTTGGTAATGGAGAAATAATGAAAAAAGCATTGATTATTATTGATATGCAAAACGATTATTTTGCAGGTGGAAAGATGGCATTGGTTGATGTTGATGAGGCAATGGAAAAGACGATGGAGCTTATTGAAGATGCCCAAGTAAAAAAGCATGAAATATTTTTTATCCAGCATATCTCTACACGCGAAGGTGCCACTTTTTTCTTGCCAAATAGTGAGGGTGTGAAGTTGCATATGCGATTTGATGTAAGTATCGGCACGGTGATTCAAAAACACTATCCAAACAGTTTTCGAGAAACTACATTGAAAGAGAAACTTCAAGAAAAAAAGATAAAAGATCTCGTCATTTGTGGAGCGATGAGCCATATGTGTGTCGATACGACAGTAAGAGTTGCATTTGATTTAGGTTATAATGTGGAACTTATAAGTGATGCTTGTGCTACAAAAGATTTAACTTATCAAGGTGAGGTAATAGAAGCAAAAGATGTGCATAATGCTTTTATGGCTTCTTTGAATGGAGTGTTTTGTGAAGTGAAGAATATTGAAGAGATAGGGTTGTAAATATTGAAAATAGTTAAAACTTCCACCAAAATAACATTACTACTGCTCTCTATGCTTACTATGATGTCAAATGTAGCAATAATTACGATGTTACCACATTTGAGTGCCATTTTTAAAGATGTGCCAAATATAGAGCTACTCTCAAAAATGATGATAACATTGCCTTCATTAGCTATTGCGATTTTTGCTCCATTCCTTGGTCATTTTATCAATAATTTTGGTAAAAAAAAATCAGCTATTGGAGGATTGTTACTCTTTAGTTTATGTGGAACAGCAGGACTCTATCTTGATACAATTTATGAAATTTTATTGTCAAGATTTTTGTTTGGTATAGCAATTGCAATTTTAATGATAGTTTCAACTTCATTGATTGGTGATTATTTTAAAAATGAGCATCGACATAAGTTTATGGGGCTACAAAGTGCTTTTATTGCTGTTGGAGGAATAGTATTTATTGTTGGTGGAGGTATTTTGTCAGATATTAACTGGCGATATACTTTTGCTATTTACACTTTAGGAGTTGTTGTCTTGTTTTTTGTTATAAAATATCTTGTTGAACATAAAGAAAATGCAAATTTTCAAGAAGAGGACGAACATCTTTTAAACCATAATCTTTGGTATATCTATCTTGTAGCTTTTATTTTAATGTTGGTATTTTATATTCTACCTACACAGATACCATTTTTAATTATGAATGAATTCCATGCAAGTAGCACATTAACCGGAGAAATAATAGCTACAGCATTTATCTTTAATGCAGCTGGTGCTTTAACATTTGCGAAACTCAAAAAACGACTTACATTCAGTCAAGTCTATATAACTGGGATGATTATCCTTGCGATTGGATTTTCTCTTATTGGTCTTATTAGAAGTGTACACTTCTTTTTTCTTACCTCACCTATTGTTGGATTTGGCGGTGGTATTTTAATGGCAAATATGACAGCGTGGATGTTGGGTGTAGCACATCATACCAAAAGGATTAAATCTTCGGGATACCTTACAAGCTCCCTTTTTCTTGGGCAGTTTTGTTCTCCATTGGTTACTCATCCTTTTGTAGAATATTTTGGTGTTCAAGATTTTTTTATCGTTAGTGGTATATTTTTGTTGCTTAGCGTATCGGTGATAATTGTATTTAAGAAAAAATGATGGTGCTGGTGTAGAGTTTTTTTCAAGTTAATGTACTTGTAGGTTTAAAGCCTTTCATTATCATACTCAGACCTGTTTTTATGAGTCTCTCTTTTTGTTCGAGAATCATTGGATGTCCATCTATTAGTAGGCTAGCTTGTCCGTGTATAAGCGCCCATATTGCTACGGCTTGTTCCATTGGATTTACTTCTACAAAGATATTTTCTTTTTGTGCATCTACAACGAGTGCTACAAGTATATCAAAGGCACATTGATTATCACTATTTTGTATCTCACAGCTCTCTTCTCGAAGTTGCTTCAGTTTGTCCCCGAACATGAGTCTGTAAAGTTCTGGAAAATCAAGTGCATATGCGATGTAACTCTCACCTATTTTTGCAATTTTTTCTTCAATAGTGAGTGATGGATTTTTATATACCTTTTCTATTTTTTCTTTAAGCCTCTCAAATCCTCTCAATATGACAGCCTGAAACAACTCCTCTTTGGAACTAAAGTGTCTATATACAGCGGTTCTGGAGACTTTCAATAGATTAGTTAAACCACGGATAGTAATTGACTCATAAGGCTGTTTTTCTAAGAATGCAATCGCCTCTTCGATAAGGGCTTCTTTGAGATTGTGATGGTGGTAGCTTTGTTTCATAAGTGTATTATAACATATTAATGTTGACAAGTGTCATATTTTTATGTTACACTTGTCAACATTAAATTTAAGGATAGTCTATGAGACAAACTATACTGGGAAGTGGAAGTGCTTTGTCCGATGAGTTAGTAAAGGTTCTTCACGAATATACAGACACCATTCGTTTAGTAAGCCGCAATCCAAAAAAAGTTTTGGGAGATGAGGAGTTACTATCTGCTGATTTACTTCAAAAAGATGAAACCGATAAAGCGATAGCTGATTGTGATGTTGTGTATCTTGTTATAGGATTGGCTTACGATGCCAAGAGCTGGGAGAAAGAGTGGCCAATAGTGATGCAAAATGTGATTGCTGGGTGTAAAAAGCATAAAGCAAAATTGGTTTTTTTGGATAATGTTTATATGTACGGTAGAGTAGATAGCATGATGGATGAAAATACTCGATACAATCCGTGTAGTAAAAAGGGTGAAGTAAGAGAAAAAATCGTTAAAATGTTAGAAGAGGCGATGTCGCAAGGCGAGGTAAAAGCTGTTATTGCTCGTAGTGCAGATTTTTACGGATACAAAGCAGAAAAAACTTTCGCATCTCCCATGATATTTGATAAGCTGAAGTTTGGTAAAACTGCTATGTGGTTAGTCAATGCCAACGTAGCACACTCGCTTACTTATATCCCAGATATTGCCAAAGCGATGGTGATTTTGGGCAACGATGAAGAAGCGTACAATCAAGTATGGCATCTGCCGACAGATAAATACCCTATAACCGGAAAAGAGTTTATAGAGCTGGTGGCTGATGTTTATGGCGTAAAAGCAAAATATACTGTTGTGTCAAAATGGATGTTGAAAATTATAGGACTCTTTTCCCCTATGATTAAAGAAACGAATGAGATGCTATACCAATTTGAATTTCCATACCTCTTTAATAGCAGTAAGTTTGAAAGTAGGTACTTTCAAGCAACACCATACAAAGAGGCTATAAAAGAGATAAAAAAGAGAGAAGATGAAGCTTGAAAATGTAGTTCCTTGGGGTAGAAATCTGCAAGAGTATAAAGAGATGAGACTCTTTGATGATGCAGATAAATATAAAAAGATTCTTGGATGTGGTGATGGACCTGCAAGCGTTAATAAAAGACTCTCTAAGGTGGGTGTAGATATAACTTCTATAGATCCGATTTATCAGTTTACTGAAGAACAAATCAGACAAAGAATAGAGGAGACATCTTCGATAGTAAGTGAACAGTTACGTCTTAATAGTAATGATTTTGTTTGGAAAAATATGAAAAATGTTGAAGAGCTTATCTCTTTACGTTTGGATGCGATGAGAGAGTTTTTGAATGATTATGAGATTGGTAAAGAGCAAGGGCGGTATCAACATCAAGAACTTCCAAAACTGAATTTTAAGGACGATGAATTTGATCTTGCTTGGAGTTCGCACTTTCTATTTCTCTATAGTGAACATTTTGATGAAGAGTTTCATAAGCAGGCTATCGCTGAGATGTTACGTGTAGCAAAGGAGGTGAGAGTATTTCCATTACTTGATCTACAAAATAGAAAATCTAAACATTTAGGAGCAATATTGAAATACCTTGAAAAAAATAACTACAGATATGAGATAATTCAGAGTGATTATGAGTTTCAAAAGGGTGCAAAGGAGCTAATAAGAATATGGAAGAGTATTTAAAAGAGACGGAAATAGTTGATTTTTCAAACAAAGATGTTGCAAAACTTGCAAAAAAACTTGCAAAAAATTCTAAAGATGATACAGAGGTAGCTAAAAAATGCTTCGAGTTTGTTCGCGATGAGATTCGCCATAGTGGTGATTACAAAGATAATATAACTACCTGTAAGGCGAGTGAAGTGTTAGAGTATAAAACGGGATGGTGTTATGCAAAAGCTATTTTGTTAGCCGCACTTCTTCGTGCTAATAACATCCCAACTGCTTTTTGCTACCAGAGACTCTTATGTAGTGAGTACGAGGATGGAGTTTACTGCCTTCATGGACTTAATGCCGTTTATCTTAAAGAGTATGGATGGTATAAGATTGATGCACGAGGTAACAAAGAGGGGGTTGATGCACAGTTTGAGCCACCTGTGGAAAAACTGGCATTTATCCCTCAAGAAAATGAGTACGATATAGATGAACTTTACGCCGACCCGCTTTCTGAAGTTGTAGAGGCGTTACAAAAAAACAGTTGTTATAGCGATATGGTAAGCAATTTTCCAGATATTAAGGGATAAAATGTGGGAAAACAATATAGAAAATTAACAGATAAAGATATAACGTTTATTAAAGAGCAAAAGCTGTTTTATCTTGCGAGTGCATCAGATAAAGAGGTAAATTTATCTCCAAAGGGGTATGATTCGATTCGGGTGATTGATAATGTTACTATGCTCTTTATGAACTATCCGGGTAGTGGTAATAGAACATATCGTGATGCTGTAAATAATGGAGAGTTTACACTTGTTTTTAATGCATTTGAGGGTAAGCCAAAGATACTGCGACTATTTTGCAAAGCTGAGATAGTAGAAAAACAAAGTGATGAATTTCAAAATTATTTGGATATGTTTGATGTACAAGAGTCTCTAGTGAGGGACTTTTTTCTTTTCAATATCTATGCAGTTGAATCAAGTTGTGGAGAAGCTGTGCCGTTTATGGAGTATAAAGAAGAGAGAACTGCTCTAAAAGAGTGGGCAATTAAGATGGATAAGAGTAGTAAACTTGAAGAGTATAAAGAAGCACACCATATCCCTGTGAATTTAAAGGAGATAAAGTAATGGCACAAGTAAAGATATATGGACTCAAAAAAAGCCTAAAGAAAATTAAATACACATTATCAGAAACCATCCATAAAACAATCGTTCAAGAGCTTTCATTTCCAAAGGAAAAACGCTATCATAGATTTATAGCTTTCGATGAAGAAGATATGCTGTTCCCGGATACAAAAAGTGAGAACTATACGATTATAGAGATAATGATGATGCAAGGACGAAGTGAAGAGAGGAGAAAAAATCTTATAAAGAGACTTTTCATAAACATTGAAAAAGAGTTAGATATAGCAAAAACGGACATAGAGATATGTATTATTGAGTCTCCGGCTTGTAATTGGGGATTTGGTGGGATGTGTGGTGATGAGATAAAACTAAACTACAAGGTTAATGTATGAAACTCACAATGTACCAAATAGATGCTTTTACACAAAAAGTTTTTGAGGGTAATCCTGCTGCTGTTATTCCTTTACAAGAGTGGTTAGAGGATACATTGATGCAAAAAATTGCTATGGAGAATAATCTTTCTGAAACGGTATTTTTTGTAAAAGAGCAAGAGAAATATCATATAAGATGGTTCACACCAAAAGCAGAGGTCGATATGTGTGGACACGCGACTTTAGCAAGTGCCTATGTGATTTTTGAAGAGTTACACGAGCAGGAAAATGAGATAGTTTTTAGTTCAAAAAGTGGTGACTTGGTTGTAAAAAAAGAATCTGATGGCTCATTGGTTATGGATTTTCCTCTTCTAGAGATAAACGAGTGTCCAATACCACAGCAAATTATCGATTCTTTTGCTCAAAAACCAATCGCGTGTTACAAATCTATGGACTATATCGTTATTTTTGAAAATGAAAAAGATATCATAGAAGCTCAGCCAAATTTAGAGCTTTTAAAATCACTTGATGCCAGAGGTGTTTGCATCGCATCGGTTTCTCAAAAATACGATTTTGTTACTCGCTTTTTTGCTCCAAAACATGGCATAGATGAAGACCCGGTAACCGGTTCGGCATTTACACAACTAGCTCCTTATTTCTCCAAAACCCTTGATAGAGACAACTTCTCTTGCAAGCAGCTCTCACCAAGAGGTGGAGAGGTGTTTTGCAAATTCAAAGGTAAAAGAGTTGAGATAAGTGGCTTTTGTGTGAAATTTTTAGAGGCAATTATAGAGATATTATGAAATTTACCATTCCATCTTACCTTGAAAAGAATAATATTTTAAAAAGAATCGATGATTTCTCCTATGCCAAATATGTATCATATATGCCGCAGTCAAAAAACCAAGTAGAGATTTTAAGTAATGTTTTAATCTATGTCACCAAAGGGTATAAAATATTACATATGTCATTTGGTGATTATCGTATAGAAGCTGGAAATGTCTTGTTCTTAAAAAGTGGAACATATGTAATGAGTGAGGTTT
>JALWSY010000077.1 GCA_027083035.1 Sulfurimonas sp.
ATAGGCAGAACATTTGGTATCATACTCGTTAGTCCAATCTTCACACTTCCAAGAAGAATCACCATCATAATCGCGATAAGTACAAAAGCGATAACATATGACTTAGCCATTGAACTCATAGCTGCTGCAAGTGTACGCTGAAAGAGTGGTACCATTCCTGTAACCGTAATCTCTACATCATCACCTAGTCCCTCTGTAAGCAGTTTTGTAACCTGATCGCTAATCTCGGCATACTCTCCAGCCTCCATCCAAGGGAGTTTAAAGGTGATGCGTGCTTTTGAGAAGGAACTATCTACAAAATCCTCTAAATCATCGCTTCCACTATTTTCAAAGAGTAAAAACTCTTGAGGGATAAGCTTGTCATTTTGTGTCACTCTGTAGTACTCTGCTTTGTTCTCATGGAGTGCTTTATGAATCTCTTTTAATACATCAGCAACACCCCAACCTTTTCCAACAAAGTGTTTCTCTGTTTTAAGTGTTTGTGCTTTTTGAACGAGTGTATCTATCTTTTGAAGTAGTTCAGAGTTATAAAGACCATTCTCCTTTTTTGTGTCAATAATCACTTCCATAGTAACAGATCCTCTGAGTTCATGATCTACTGTTGCGGTTGCTATCTTTATGGGAGAGTTATCCGGTTGCCAAGAGAGTGGATCATGCTTAAACTCTACCTGCGCTGCAAAGTATGTCCAAATTATCGCAATAACGGCACTTACCGCTACAATCTTCTTTGCATGGTTGAAACTAAAGTCAGCGATAGAGAGGAGAAACCTATCCATCTTTTCACTACTCTTTTTTTGTTTCTCTTTTGCTGGTTTGATAGGGAGAACTGCTAGGATTGCAGGAAGCAGTATGAGAGTATTTACAAGCGCTATCATAACTCCTAGTGCTGCAAAAACACCCAAGTCTGCGATTGGTGCTATTGATGCAGTAGAGAAGGAGAGCAGACCTGCTGCCGTTGTGAGTGAAGTCATAATGATAGCAAGACCAGAGTGACCAAGTGAGTAGCTAATCGCCTTGTTCTTCTCTCCATGCTCATTTAAGTGTTTAAAGAACATTGCTAAGAGGTGTACAACTGCACCAATACCAACAGCAAGTAAGAACGATGGTAAAATCTGCGTCGGTATGGTGATAGGTGTACCGACTATAGCCATGATAGCGATAGTAGTAAGCAGAGATATTACAACGATAAAAATAGGCAGTATAACCGCACTAATACGACGAAATACAACAAAGAGAAAAATCATCATCATAAGCAGTACAAGTTTTACAAATTTTTTCATATCTTTTTGCACAGATTGTTTGTTGTAGTCATTAACAGCGAGTGATCCTGCTACGAAGACTTTAAAACCATCCTCGTTAAACTCTTGAGCTATCTTATTTGCTGTGCGTACCATTTCACTCTTAGAGGGGTCACTCAAGAACTCTGAATCTGTCGTATCCTCTTGGCTCTCTTCACCAAAGCTAGCAAGTATATCATCCTCCTCCTGTGTTGCCTCATAAGCACTAGGTTCTAAAATGATAGTAGCCATCGTTAAATCTTCATTATAGAGAAGATTTTTATAAAGCGGATTTTCTAAGGCTCTTTTTTTTATTTTTGCAAGCTCTGCATCATTTGTTGGAAACTCTTCACAGAGATCTTCAACTATAAGTCTATCTCCCTCTCCGTGGGTATTTCTTGCATTTATAAGGGAGGTGATGTCGTTGAGGTGTGGTACCTTATTTGCCAAAGTTGTATGGAGTTTTTGAATCTTTTGGAGTGTTTTGAGATCAAAAATATTCTTTGCCTGAACGACTACTAAGATTTTCTCATCCTGTCCAAACTGTTCTTTAAACTTATCGTAACGGATAAGGGCAGGGTCATTTTCGTGTAAAAAGCCTTCAGTAGAAGTGTCTATGGTGATAAATCTTATATTTGAGATAATGATAAGACTCAGAAGAATCATTATAGTAATGATTTTTTTGGGGTTACGGGTGATTTTCTCACCCATTTTTTCTAAGCGGGATTCGCTGCGTGTTCTCCAGTTCATTGTACACCTTTTAATAGTAATAGTGCAATAGTACACTCTCAATATTAGGGCAATGTTAAGATAAAAAAGGCATCGTTATTTTAAATACTGCTCCCCCATTTTCATTATAAGCCTCTAGTTTCCCGCCACAATGGTCTTCTATGATTATCTTTGACATATACAGCCCGAGGCCTGTACCATCTTTTTGTGTTTTTGTTGAGAAGTAGGGTTCAAATATTTTATCAACAATATCTTCAGGGATACCACCTCCATTATCACTTACCGTTAGGTAGGAGTTTTTTGCATCATCAAAGGTTTTGATGTCTATATAGGGTGCTTCTATCTCTTTTTCTAGGAGAATATCCTCCGCATTTTTAATGAGGTTTAAAAGAACTTGTCTTAGTTCATTTGGATATGTACTAATTTTATGGTGACAATTAAAGTCAGTAGTAAGAGTAATATTTTTATTTTCTAAAGATATTGCAACTATTTTTAAAACATCTTTGACTATGTCAGAGAGAAGTATTTCAACTCTCTCTTTATCCTCTTTATAAAAACCTCTAAAATCATCTATCGTTTTGCTTAAGTGTTGAGAGAAATCGGTAATGAGTTTGAGCTTTTTTTCAAAATACTCTTTGTCATAATTATCTAACATGATTTTTAAAATCAAATCATTTGCATTTGCAGAGATTGCACTTAGTGGTTGTCTCCATTGATGGGCTATCATCGCTATGAGTTCACCCATCTGGGCTAATTTACTCTGTTGGAGCATCGCTTGGTCTTTTTCTCTATTTTTTTCTACTTCTAGTTTCACTCTTTTCTCAAGAGAGGCATTTATCTCCTCTAGTTCAAGAGAAGTTTGTGAAATGAGATGTGAGAGTGCTTTGAGTGTGAGACTGCTTTTTCGTCTATCTTTGAGGAGTGGTTTTTTTTGAGTAGAAGAAGCTTCCTTATTAGAAGTCGTATCTAAATTTTCATGAAGGCTTAGTATCGTCATTGTTTGATTTAAAAGCTCTTTTGTTTGAGAAGATGTATTGGAGTAAAACTCACCATAAGTAAAAAAACCACTTACATTCGCTATCTTAGCTAAAGGTGTTAGCTCTAAGTTTATACTCTCTTGCAGGAGTGCTTTTCTTGCCATGCAGGAGTAGATAAAAATCGATTCACTACTGTTGTCATGTAAATTGTTTTGAATATTATTGGAGTATCTTAAAATAGCTTCAATATTTCCATAGCCAAAGGTTACTGCATCGCCTGTGTTTATATTTCCTGCAAAGGTTAAGGAACCATCCTCATGTTTGGCTAAGGTTGCTCTTGGCAACCGTGAATCTCCTCTTTTGAGTATTAGAGGAAATTCGATACCTACTTTTGGTAAATCTTTTGCTATATCTTCTCCCAAATATTTTGCATAGATGTCCACAGCTTTTATATCATCAATCTCATAGACTCTATTTTTCTCTGCTCTTGTAACAAGCATCGTTTTACCAATATTTTCCCAGCCAAAACTCGCTGTCGTACTAACAGATAGGGAGTCACTAAATAAAAGGGCGACAACTGCACCACTTTTGAGAACTTTCTGCTCTGTAAAGACAAAAGTTTGGTTAAACTCAGCATTATCCCCCGACAAACCTCCTGCTATGATTAAGTCATCCTGATAAGCACTAAGTGTATCTATAAACTCCTCACCATTGATACTTAATCCATCTGCAAATGAGATGGCAACTTTAGCAGATCTATTTTGGTCAAACTGTGTAATAAGCCCCTGCGCTATTTGAAAACTATTCTCACCAACCTCTGCATAGTATGTCTCTATGGTTGTCCTCTCAAAGATACTAAAGGATAAAATAGTAGCAAATTCAGTTGCTCTCTCTTCGAGAATCTCCCCACTTGTAGTGCTTCCTATGATTTTTATATGTGGGATTAATGAGGTGACTTGCGAAATCAGTTTTTCAATAAACTCAAAGTCACAAACACCTGTAAAAATTTGAAGAAGTATATTTTTATTTGCTTGTATGTTGTTTGCATCTATAAACTCCTCTAAATTATTGCTTCCCTGATATAGTTTATTTATAGTTCTCATTTTCTCTTCCTCGCTTTACATCGGCAGTATTATCTCAAAGACCGCACCCTCTGCATCATTAGATACAAGTAACTCACCACCACAATGCTCCTCTATGATAGTCTTAGACATATAGAGTCCAAGTCCTGTACCATCTTTTTGTTTTTTTGTTGAGAAGTAGGGGTCAAATACCTTCTCTATGATATCTTTAGGCACTCCTCCTGCGTTATCTCTTACTCTAAGTATATTCTCTTGTGTCTCAATTGTGATAACAGGTTGCTCTATCTCTCTTTCTAAGAGAGCATCTTCTGCATTTTTTATAAGGTTTAAAATAACCTGTTTAATCTCATTTGGATAAGTAGAGAGTAGCACTTCACTTTTTAAATTTTGCTTGAGTTTTATATCTTTTGCCTCTAAAGAGTCTGCAACGATGTTGAGTACACTCTGTATTAACTCTGTGTAGGTTGTATCCATACGCTCTTTATTTGGCTTAAAGAACTCCCTAAAATCATCTATGGTATGACTGAGATGCTGTGTCAGCTGTGATATCTTCTCTCCTAACTCTATAGCTACATCATGCTCTAGCATATCTAGTTTTGCTTTGAGTATAAGGTTGGCACTTGTGGCATTGATGGCTGCGAGGGGTTGTCTCCATTGATGGGCTATCATACTTATCATCTCTCCCATCTGGGCGAGACGGGATTGTTGGAGCATTGCTTTATCTTTCTCTCTACTCTTTGTAACCTCTTCGTTTATTTTAGTTTGAAGATTTTTGTTTATAGAGATAATCTCATTTTCCATCTTTTTTCTATATGTTATGTCTCTCCATACTCCATGAATCAGCATCTCATCATTAATCATTATACGACTAAGTGTAATATCTGCATAAAATTTTTCACCATTTTTTTTCAAATGCACCCACTCAAAAGTATGTGTACCCTGTTGTGTTTTTTTAAGCATCTTTAACATCTTTTTCTTAGAGTTTGCACCATCCTCTTGTGTAGGAGGCATAAGTTTGGAGAGATCTGTATCTAAAAAGGCTTGCATATCTGTATCGTAACCAAACATCTTTATAGTTGCTTGGTTGCACTCTATAAATCTGCCATTTTTGATAAGAACGATACCATCAGCAGAGTTTTCATAAATAGCTTTAAACTTCTCCTTTAAAAGAGAAGAGGCTTGTGCATCTAAGTACATTCTACGCCCTGTTGTAAAGTTTAGCAGAATAAAAATGAATAGGATAACCGCAAAGAAATTAAAAGTAAGCCCTCCATGAAATAGTAAAACAAGCATAAAAGGGATAAGTCCAAAGAGTATGAAGGATAAAAATACAATCCGTACATTTGCAAGTGTTGTAAGTGCGCCGGCACTTATTGTGGTTAAGATAATACCTATGATAAATATATGTGTTCCCGGTGCATCATATAAAACCCCGATAAATGCCATAGTACCATAACTAAGGGCGGTAGTGGAGGTGATAACTGCATAGAGAGAAAGATACTTTATGCTGTATGTTTGAGTTGTGTGAATAGTGTTGAAGAGTTCTTTACCGACATATAATCTAAAAAGGGCTAAAAATATATGCAGAAGTGAGAAGAGTATAAGATAATTATCTGGAACATAATGATTAAGAACAGTTACTGTGAGCATCATCGCAATAATATTGGTTATAATAACTCCAGATACATTTGACTTTAGCATCTCTAAAATTTCATACTGCATAAATTTATTGTGTTTCATAAAACTAACTCCTCTTTATCGGCAGTATTATCTCAAAGACCGCACCCTCTGCATCATTAGAGAGAAGTAACTCACCACCACAATGCTCCTCTATGATAGTCTTAGACATATAGAGTCCAAGTCCTGTACCATCTTTTTGTTTTTTTGTTGAGAAGTAGGGGTCAAATACCTTCTCTATGATATCTTTAGGC
>JALWSY010000078.1 GCA_027083035.1 Sulfurimonas sp.
CTCTTTAACCCCAGAAATGATGCCTATGATTTTCTCTCAAAACTTACAGGAGCGAGACTTACAAACTCCTATATGCGTATTGGCGGGATGACACATGATTTGTATGAGGGTTGGGAGCGTGACCTTAGGGATGTCCTGCAAAAGATAGATAAAGGGGTAACGGAGTCTTTGAAGATGATAGTTGGTAATCGCATCTATAATGACAGGCTTACAGATATCTCTGTAGTGAGTGGTGATGCGGCACTTAGTTTTGGTTTTAGTGGTCCAAATCTACGCGCCTCCGGTGTTGCTTATGATATGCGTTTTTCTAACCCCTACTACTTCTATGATAGTTTTGATTTTAATATGGTTGTTGGGAGTGTGGGTGATACCTATGACAGAATGATGGTACGCTTTGATGAGATAAACGAATCTATGAAAATCATCCGTCAAGCAATGGAGAAGATGCCCTCAGGGGCCATCAGCGTAGATGATAAACGCATCATTATGCCGGACAAAGAGAGCGTTTATAGCTCCATAGAGGGGATGATGAACCAGTTCAAGCTTGTCATAGATGGTGTAAAAGTGCCAAAAGGTGAGCATTATAGCTCCTATGAGGCTGCCAATGGGGAGCTTGGATTTTTCATAGTGAGTGAGGGGGAGGGAGTACCCTATAAAGTAAAAGTACGACCACCCTCTTTTTACCACATGGCAGCATACCCAAAAATCATAGAGAAGTATCAGGTCGCTGATGCTATTTTGACGCTTGGGAGTCTGAACATTATCGCAGGGGAGATGGATAGATGAGTTTTTCCTTTTCACAAGAGAATTTAGAAAAAATAGCTGCATTAAAAAAGCGCTACCCAAGCCCAAAAGCACTCTGCCTGCCTTGTCTCTGGCTGGTGCAGTATCAGGAGGGGTATATCTCTTTAGATGCCATTGATGCAATAAGTGAGCAGACAACCATTCCCCCTATGGAGGTCTATAGAGTCGCTACCTTTTACACGATGTTTCATCTAGAGAAGCGAGAGAAGCTTCAGGTAGATGTTTGCAAAACACTCTCCTGTAAACTCTGTGGTGCTGATGATATATTACAACATTTAGAGAGTAAAGATGTCACCATAAACCATGTCGAGTGCTTAGGCTCCTGTGGCACAGCACCTGTGATGCAGATTAATGACAAAAACTACGAAAATCTTACAATAGAGAAGGTAGAGAGTATTTTAGAGGAGTTACTATGAGAGAGTGTAAAATAGTCTCCAAAAAGTTTCATCTGCCAAACTCCCATACTCTTAGCGTTGCTCGTAAAAATGGCGGATATGAAGCACTTGAAAAACTCAAAGAGTATTCACCTACACAGATCGTTGCCATCATCAAAGCAAGCGGTCTGCGAGGAAAAGGCGGCGGTGGGGCGAGTGCCGGAGAGAAGTGGGAGTTAATGCCGCAAAATTCTGAAAAACCTAGCTTTTTAGTAGTAAACTGCGATGAGAGTGAGCCGGGAACTTTTAAAGATAGACAAATTATCTCTTATGATCCCCATCTGCTTATAGAGGGGATTATCATCACCTGTTACGCCATCAAAGCAAAACAGGCCTATATCTACATTCGTGGAGAGTATAAGGAGTATCAAGATATCTTGCAAGGAGCGATTGACGAGGCGTACGGGGCAGGATTACTCAATGCGTGTGATATTACCATCCACCGTGGAGCCGGTGCATACATCTGTGGCGAGAAGTCTGCTCTTTTAGAGTCTTTAGAGGGAAAACGGGGACATCCACGACTTAAACCAAAGCAAAAAGAGCCGGAGTGGTACTTTGGTAATCCTACACTTGTAAACAATGTCGAAACTATTGCAAGTGTTCCTTTTATAGTGCAAAATGGTGCTGAGGCATACAGAGCATTTGGAACGCAAAAGAGTCCGGGAACACTTCTCTTTGCGATGAGCGGGCATATCAACACCCCGGGCGTTTATGAAGCTGAGTTTGGTACTAATATGCTGGAGTACATTGAGCAGTATGGAGGAGGTGTAAAAAATGGTAAAAAACTCAAAGCTGTTATCCCCGGTGGTGTCTCTTGTGGTGTGCTTACAGCCAAGGAGTGCGAAGGGTTAACACTTGATTATGAAGCACTTCGAGCTGTTGGCAGCACGCTTGGAACGGGTGGCATGATAGTGATGGATGCAGATACCTCTATGCCCGAAGTGCTGAAAAATATCTTGGAGTTTTACCATGAGGAGTCTTGTGGACAATGCACACCCTGTCGCGAGGGGAGTGGCTGGAGTGATAAGATAATGAAGAGAGTTTTAGATGGAGAGGGGAGCAAAGAGGATTTAGAGAAACTCTTTGAGTTAGCAGATACTATGAATGGTAAGACTATCTGTGTTTTTGCCCCCTCTATCTCCATCGTTTTACTCTCTTTTCTGACAAAATTTCGCAAAGAGTTTGAGGCACTGGTATTATGAGCAGAGTTGTAGATATTATCATTGATGGAGAAAATTATAGAGCAGAGGAGAACTCTTTGCTTATTGATTTGCTTATACAAGAGGGGATTAAAGTCCCCTACTTCTGCTACCATGAAACTCTCGGTGCAGATGGCAACTGTCGTATGTGTATGGTTGGCATCGAGGGGCAAAAGAGACCGCAGATCGCCTGTGATACCCTTGTAAAAGAGGGAATGGTCGTCAATACCAAAAGTGACACTATCAGAGAGGTACGCAAAAATATACTTGAGCTTGAGCTTATCAACCACCCTGTTGATTGCCCTACTTGTGATCAAGCGGGGGAGTGTTCGCTTCAAGACTTTTACATGGAGTATGGACTCCATAATTCAAAAATCACAATAGCTCAAAAAGTAAAACATGATAAAGCCATTGATTTAGGTGCAAATGTTATGCTTGACCAAGAGCGGTGTGTTTTATGCGCACGCTGTACCCGTTTTACCGCAGAGATAACAAAAACGCATGAACTCGGCATCGTCGGTCGTGGAGATGATGCAAAGGTAACAACCATGCCGGGGCGAACACTAGAGAATGACTACGCTATGAATGTAGTTGACCTCTGCCCTGTTGGTGCGCTTACTTCTAAGGACTTTCGTTTTGCGCAAAGAGTTTGGTTTTTAGAGAGTAGTGAGGGGATCTGCCATGGTTGTGCTAAAGGGTGCAATATCTTCATAGACCATAACAAACTCAAATACAAAGATGATACTATCTATAGATTTCGCCCACGCAGAAACGATGCTGTAAATGGCTTCTTTATCTGTGATGCAGGACGCCTCTCCTACAAAGAGCTACAAGAGATGAGACAAGAGAGTGCAACACTTCATGGCAGAGAGATTTCACAAGAGGCGGCAAAAGAAGCGTTTCATAATCTCCTCTTACTACATCAAAATAGTATCGCCGTTGTCATTGATGCAAATCTCTACACAGAGGAGATAGAGAGCATCATAAATTTTGCAAACACCATTGATGCAAAAATCTATGCACCCTTGGATATCTACAAAGATGCAAGCTTTGCAGATGAGATGTTAAAATCTTCCATGCGAGCAGCAAACTATAAAACTATAGAAAATCTGGGAATTACGACTTCCACCCCTCAAAATGCAACACTTATCATCAACTGTAACCATCCTCAAGAGTTTCGTGCCGATGCCACCATCAACTTTTTCACACACAGAAGAGAGACGCAAGCCTTAACACTTCCCATAGCGGCATATACGGAGTCTTCAGGAAGTCTTACAAATGAAGATAACATTACACAATACTCAAAACAGGCAGTTTTTAAAAACTCGCCTCTGCCTACAATTTCAGACTATTTACAAGGTTTAGGATATGAGTAGTAGCGCTATAGTGGTTGTTATCATCTCTTTTACTCTAGGGACGCTTTTAGCACTCCTCACCATTCCCATGCTTGTCTGGATGGAGCGACGCGTTGCATCACTTATTCAAGATAGAGTGGGACCAAATCGTACCAATATTTTTGGCTTTCGCTTAGGTGGGATTGTGCAATCCTTTGCAGATGTTGTGAAACTTCTTTTAAAAGAGGAGTATTACCCTGCACACATAAAAACTGGGCGATGGCTCTTTATGTTTGCTCCTATCATCACCTTTGTAGCAGCACTTTTAGCCTTTATGGCTATCCCTTTTGCCGATACGCTCAACATCAACGGAGAACTTTTACGCATACAACCTCTGCCTATCGACTTTGGCGTTTTTTGGTACTTGGCTATCGGGGCGGTAGGTGTTTTAGGAGTTATCTTTGGTGGCTGGATGTCACATAACAAGTACGCACTACTCGGTGCCGCGAGGGCTGGATCGATGGTGATTAGCTATGAGTTACCACTCGGACTGAGCATACTCTCCTTTATCATCACTTATGACACCATAGACTTTAACGCTATGGTTCATTTTCAAACAGGCACTTTTTTTGGTTTTCTCCCTGCTTGGGGCATCTTTATCCAGCCCCTTGCATCCATCATCCTCATCATTGCCCTCTTTGCTGAGACAAACCGTAACCCTTTTACAGTAGCAGAGGGAGAGAGTGAGATAGTTGCAGGGTATATGACAGAGCATACCGCTATGAAGTTTGCCATGTACTTTATGGGTGAGTATGTTGCGATGAATACAGCGAGTGCCGTTATCATTACTATGGTTTTTGGAGGGTATCAGCTTCCTTACTTTGCAACAGAAGAGTTGCTCCAACACTTCACCGCCTTTGCAGTTGTCATGATGCTGGTGTTAGCACTTTTCATCTATGGTTTTATAAAATGGATGCAAAAAAACAATAGAGTAACAAAGAGACTCTCAAATGACGGAGGCAGAGCCTTTGAGACACGATTTTTCACCATAGCTTTTATAGTAATGGGCGTTGTGTTAGAGTTGATTTTACTCTATCTTGCGTTTATCTCACAGAGTGATTTAGAGAGGAGCATATCTGTTGCAGTAGTGCAAGTAGCAATTTTTGTGATGAAACTGATGCTCTTTAACCTCTTCTTTATCATCATCCGTTGGACACTGCCCCGTTTTCGTTATGACCAAGTACAGACTCTAGGGTGGAAGTATCTGCTTCCTCTCTCTTTAGTCAATATTTTCATCACAGCTCTTGTAGTTGTAGGAGTTTCGCTATGAGTCAAAATATAAAAGTAACAAAGAGACCTGTAAATAGTCTCAAACATGCGCTCTATCTCCCAGCTATCGCCGCTGGTGTGAAAGTCACATTTAAACACTTTTTTAAAAATATAAGCGATATCAATGCAGTTGAAACACTTCGTTACCCAGAAGAGCAACCTACAGATATTAGTGACAGATACAGAGGTCTGCATCGTTTAACCCATCGCCAAGATGGAAGTGAGGCGTGTGTTGCCTGTTTCATGTGTGCGACGGCTTGTCCCTCAAACTGTATCTTTATTGAAGCAGAGGAGCGAGAGGATGGGCTTGATGAGAAGCGACCAAAGAGTTTCTTTATAGATACCTTAGAGTGTGTCTTTTGTGGCTACTGTGTAGAGGCTTGTCCTTGTGATGCTATCCGTATGGATACGGGAATATTTTCCCTAACAGGGAACAAACGAGAGGATTTTGTGATGGATAAAGAGCAACTTTTAAGTCATAAGGGTGCATTTGGGGAGGAGCTGAGTCGTGCTAGATCATAATACTTTAGAGATTATTGTCTTTTCAATCCTTACTCTTTTTATGATGGGTGGCAGTTTGGTGATGATAACATCAAAGCAGACTATCTTTTCAGCTTTTGGCTTTTTACTCTCTATGATAGCCCTTGGTGGTATGTTCGCTCTGCTTAACAACCGTTTTTTAAGTATAGCCCAAATCATGGTAAGTGTGGGAGCTATTGTCATTTTAAGTATGCTCACCATCTTAACCGTGAATGCCAAAGAGGAGAATCTGCCAGAGGAAAAAAATAAATTCAAACTTATCTTTATAAGTGCAATAATTGTTGCTCCCTTTACATTTTTACTCTACAAATCACTCACTACTCTTCCTGAACACTTTA
>JALWSY010000079.1 GCA_027083035.1 Sulfurimonas sp.
CCATAGCAGCTATTGATGCAAAAAGAAAGAAGCTTATAAAACTCAAATCTGAAAATAAAAAAGCACTTGCAAAACTTGAAAAAGATAAAAAAGCATATAAGCGCAAACTTAAAACTATTCTTGCGCGTCAAAATACGCTCAAAAAGACACTTGCAAGATTAAACATTGTCAAAATAGATGAGAAGAGAAAAGCTAAAGAGGAGGCTGCGCGCAAAAAGGCCTTTGCGAAGAAAAAGATTGACTTAGATGAGAATCTGCCAAAGGTAAAAAAACATGGAAGCTCTTATCAGGCTGTCAAGACGAAAAAGTACAGAGGCAAAAAGACAATAGCACCACTTGATCGCTACACTATTACCAAAAAATATGGAACATATACTGACCCAATTTATGGGATAAAAATCTTTAATGAGTCTATCTCACTCAAACCAAAGAGTCCAAATGCAAAGGTAAAGACTGTCTTTAATGGGAAAGTTATCTATGCAGACAAGACTGCTGTACTGAAAAATATCGTCATAGTTGAGCATAAAAATGGTCTGCATACCATCTATGCAAACCTCTCCCAAATCAGTCCAAATATCAGAAAAGGAAAAAAGATAAAAAGAGGCTACACTATAGGACGAGTAGAGGATGAGCTTGTCTTTGAAGTGACTCAAAAGTCCTATCATATTAATCCTATAAGACTTTTTAAATAATTATAAACCCTTTTTGGATATAATTGCGAAAATTAAAATTAGAGAAAAATATGAACTTTATACAGACTCGTGGCGTAGATACAAGCAGACCTACAACGGTTACATTTTCTGAGGCTATTTTAGCACCTATTGCCTCTTTTGGTGGGCTTTATGTACCGGAAAAACTTCCGCAATTGGGGTTAGAATTTTTAGAGAAACATCGTAACTCTTCTTATAAAGAGTTGGCAAAAGATATGCTCAATCGTTTTGAAATAGATATAGACTCAGAAGTGATTGATGAAGCACTCTCTTTGTATGATAAGTTTGATGATGCATCAAACCCTGTGCCTGTTGTAAAGGTAAAAGAGAATCTCTACATAAGTGAACTCTACCACGGTCCAACGCGTGCCTTTAAAGATATGGCTCTGCAACCCTTTGGTGTCGTTCTCTCATCTATCGCGCAAAAAAGAGATGAGAACTATCTTATCCTCGCAGCAACAAGTGGAGATACCGGTCCTGCTGCTTTAGAGACATTTAAAAACCGTGCAAATGTAAAAGTAGCTTGTCTCTACCCAGATGGTGGAACAAGTGATGTGCAACGCCTGCAGATGGTAACTGAAGATGCACCAAATCTCAAAGTTATCGGTATTAACGGTGTTTTTGATGATGCACAGAGTGCGCTGAAGCGTCTTTTGGCTTCGGAGAGTTTTAAAGATGCACTTCAGAAGAAGCACACATCACTCTCTGCTGCAAATTCCGTAAACTTCGGAAGAATTATCTTTCAGATTATCTACCATATCCACTCTTACCTTGAGCTTGTGCGTCAAGAGGCTATTTCTATGGGTGAGAAGGTTTACTTAAATGTTCCAAGTGGAAACTTTGGAAATGCTCTTGGTGGCTACTATGCGATGCAGATGTGTGTGCCAGTTGAGAAAATCATCATCTCCTCTAATGAGAACAATGTTCTTACTAGACTTATCAAAACAGGGAAGTATGATCTAAGAGGTTGTGAAGTGGTAGGGACAACTTCTCCTGCTATGGATATATTAAAGTCTTCAAATGTTGAGCGTATCTTGTTTGATATGTTTGGTCATGTCCGTACTCGCGAGTTGATGGAGGATTTAGAGAAAGAAAATGTATATGAACTCACTTCTGAGGAGCTTACAAAACTTCAAGCGTGTTTCGATGCAGACTATTGTAATGGTGAAGAGGGGAAAAAGTATATCAGAGATACTTTTAGAAATGACGGTTACTTGATGGATCCTCATACCGCTACCTGTCTGAAGTCATATGAGACTTGTTCAAACCCTGAGATTAAGACTATAGCCTACTCTACTGCAGAGTGGACAAAGTTCTCACCCGTCATCGCAAATGCACTTACTGGTGAAGAGGATGCAGAAGATATCGTTGCTTTAGAGTCTATCTCAAAAGAGGCAAATCTTGAGATACCTGCTATGGTAAGAGGGCTTTTTACAAAACCGATTGCACAAAAAACTGTTATAGAAAAAGAGGATATTGAAGAGGAAATTTTAAAGTTTTTATAAACTATTTTCTATCTTTTTTCAAATATATCTATTATTTTCTCAATTTGTATGATGTTAAATGTATCGATTGCTTCATCAAGTGAGTTTGCAATAGAGAGGAGGGAGCTGTTCTCTGTCTCTGAGGCTATTGTTTTTATCTCTTTAGAAAGCACAATGATGTCATTAAAATTATTTGTTTTCTTCACTTTTTTAATGAGTGGTTTGATTCTCTCTTTATTTCTTTGGAGTATCTCCTTGGCTTCTGTGTTTAAAAGCGTCTCTTCATTCGATTTTTTTTCTATCTCTTTTTCGGAGTGTGGCAAGAATCGGGAAAGTTCAGTATAAAGAGCTTTTTTAAGTACCGGTTTTCTTAAAAAACCATCAAAAAAACTTCTCTTTTTCTCTTCAAAATCATCATATATTACTGAAGCTGTAAGTGCGATAATCGGTATCTCTTTTGCACTCTCTTTAATTTTCTGTGCTGATTCAAATCCATCCATATTTGGCATTCTAATATCCATAAGTATTAAGTCCGGTTTCTCCTTTTTAAACACTTCTATAGCATTAAGACCATCATAAGCCGTGACTACTTCTATAGGAGTGTCTTCAAAATTATGGATAATTAACTCCCTGTTGTCTTGAACATCATCGGCTATTAATACTTTAGCTTTTTCAAATACAAACTCTTTGTCTTTCTCTTGTTCATGATTTTGTTTTATTGTAGCTTCTGCTGTATCAACATTGTAAAGTTCTAGTGTAAAAGTAGAACCCTCACCCTCTTTTGAGGTAACGCTTAATCTTCCATCCATCATTTTTGCCAGTTGATATGAGATTGCAAGTCCAAGCCCCGTTCCACCATATTTTTTGTTATCTTGTCCTTCAACCTGTTCAAAGTTTTTAAATATCTTATCAACTTGATCAGATCTGATGCCTATGCCGGTATCTTCTATATCAATTTTTAAGTTAACTTTGGAAATGGATTTTGGTAAAGCTGTGACTTTTGCTTTTAATTTTATATAACCAGTATCAGTAAACTTGATAGCATTTCCTATAAGATTAATGAGAATTTGCCTGATTCTTACTTCGTCAATCCAGAGAGTATTAGGAATGCCCTCCGTATCAATCATAAAATCAATCCCTTTTTCTTGAAATTTCAGTTGAAAAATAGAACCGATATCTTCAAAGACATTAGAGAGGTTTACTGCATGTTTTTGTATTTTTAGTTTTCCCGCTTCAATTTTTGATAAATCTAAGATATCATTAATCAGCATCAAGAGAGTCTGACTAGCATTTTTAATTATTTTTACATAGCTTTTAAGCTTTTTCTCTTTCAGTTGTTCATCTAGCAGTTCGGTAAATCCAAGAATAGCATTCATAGGTGTGCGTATTTCATGACTCATATTAGAGAGGAACATTGTTTTTGCTTTGTTTGCTTCTAGGGCTTTTTGCCTCTCAAGTTCTGCTTTTTCTTTTGCTTCTTCAAGTTGCTGCTCAACTTTTTTTCTTCTTTGAATCTCCTGTTGCATTTTTATATTCCATAAAAAAGCTATAAACAATATTGCTATTAGTACAGAACCTATCGCATAAAAAAGGGTATAATCAGGTGGAGTACTCAACCACTTTTCTCTTATTTTTCTTTTCTGTTCAGGTGTTATTGATGTCAGAATTTTATTGATAATATTGAGAAGTTGTTGATAATCATTTCGGACACCAAAGTAGATATTATTTAAAGATTCATCTTCTCTGTAAGCCGTAAAAGGGATAATATTAGTAATTCCTTTTTGTTGAAGTATATAAGTGATAACCGCAAAATTACCAAACAGTATATCCGCTTTTTTGCTGACCATCGCATCTATAGCTTCTCTAATGTCGGCTACATATACTATCTTTATTTTAGGAAATCTCTTTTTGATAATATCGGCATAGAAGTATTTTTTAGGGATTGCTACTCTTTTACCATCAAGATCAGAGATAGAGAAAGCCTGAAAGTCCTTTCTTATAAAAAAGTAATTTTCTAATTTGCTAAAAGGTTTTGTATATAAAATATAGTTTGTAGGCTCTTTATAGTAGATATGGTCTAAGATATCTATCTCTTTTTTTTCGATTCTTTCTAGATTTTTTTCCAAAGTATCTGGAACAAATTGAAAGTTTAAACCTGTTTGCGCCTCTACAATTTTTAAATAATCTACACTTAAACCTTTTGCAATGCCATGTTGCACAAAAGCATAAGGCGCCCAGTCTGAATCAATACCAACTTTAATTTGAGGATGGCCTAGTATCCATTTCTTTTCTCCTTTAGTGAGTACGACGGAAAGGGGTTTGGCTCTTTTGAACCTAATCCATTTATTATAAATGTGTCTTTTCTCTTCATCACTTATAGAGAGAATTCCCTTTGAGATGATAGACGCTAAAACAGGATTACTTTTTTTAGTTGCCATTCTCATCTCATCTATTGTTGAATTCCCCACCATTTTAAAGGGGATAATATTTGTTATTCCTCTTTGCTCAAGTGTATATTCAAGTACCAGATAATTATCAATAAGCAAATCAGCTTTTTTTGTTATAACGGCATCGAGTGCATCTAAGAATGAGTTAGTTATTAAAATTTTAATTTTTGGAAAATTTTTTTGAATAAATTCAATCTCATTCCAATATTTTGGGATAGCTACTGTTTTATCATCGAGGTCTTTGAGTGTTTTGGCTTCTATATCACTACGAATAAAGAAGTATTTTTGCATTGTGAGATAAGGAGGTGTGAAGTTGAAATAAGCTGTTCTTTGTTTTGTTAGTTGTAAGGTATCAAGTACATCAACGCTATCCTCTTTATCTGCTTTCATATCTGCATAAAATTTACTCCAGTCTCCAGTAACTATTTTAAATTTTAAGCCTGTTCTTTTTGAAATAAAATCAAGATAGTCTTTAGCAATACCAATATAATTCCCGTTTTTTACAAATCCAACGGGCGCCCAACTATCACCATCTCCTACAGTTACAACGGGATGTTGCTTGATATAAATCTTCTCTTGAGGGGTAAATTTTATTGGATTGGGGGATGCTATAAGGGTTTGAGTGAGGAGGAGAAGAAAAATATTAACCCAATGCCACTCTCTTCTAACTATCATTTTTTCTCTTATGCAAAAATGAGATAGAAGCAGTTGCGTTCATTTGATTAGGCTGTAATAATTTTTTGAAGATCGGTAGAGTTTTGTAAGAAAATATCAACATAACGAGGATCAAATTGACTTCCTGCATGCTCTTTTATGTATGTAACTGTTTCCTCAAAACTCCACGCATCTTTATAAGATCTTTTGTGTGTAAGCGCATCGAGAACATCCGCAATAGCGACAATTCTCGCAAAAGGATGTATCTCTTCACCTTTTAAACCTTGCGGATATCCACTTCCGTCCCACTTTTCATGATGTTGCGTCGCTATAATTTCTGCTGCTTTTATGATTTTTCTTTTTGAAAAACGGAAAAATTTATGTGCTTTTATGGTATGTGTTTTTATGATTTCAAACTCTTCTTCACTCAATTTTCCGGGCTTGTAGAGTATCGTTTCAGGAATAAAAAGTTTACCAATATCATGCATGGGTGCAGCTAGATGCACAAGTTCTGCATCCTCCTCATTTAGGCTTGGGTCATGATATGCTAAAAAGTGAGAGATTTCGGCAACACGTTTGATGTGATCGCCAGTCTCATCTGATAATGACTCCACTACTTCCATCAATACACCTAAAATATCCTGCTGCACCGTCTCGATTTCATTAGTTAACCTAGTCTCTTCATGCTTTATTTTTGTTTGCAAGGAGATATTGTTCGTTTCTAAAAGTTTTTTTGCTTGGTAAAATTCAAGATGGTGACGAACACGAACTAATAACTCTTCAGCATTAAAAGGCTTCGTAATATAATCTACTGCACCAAGTTTTAAGCCTTTTGTTATTGTATCACTATCTACTTTAGCTGTTAAAAAAATCACAGGAATATCAGCGAGTTTTGCATCCATTTTTATTCTTTTTATGACACCAAAACCATCAAGTTTTGGCATCATAATATCAAGTATAACTAAGTCAAACTCACCATCTCTTAGTAAAATTATGGCATCCTCACCATTTTTTGCAAAGGAAAAATTATAATTATCCTCTTTTAAGATATTCATAGCTACTTGAATATTTTCGATAACATCATCAACTATGAGTATATTATAATTTAAATTCATATTCAATCCCTTCTTTATATTTTACTATTTTAAGATTGTAACATATATTTCATGTTTTAGATTTGAAATACTTTTGCCGTAAGTGAAATTTTTTTTATGAGAGCTCTTTAGCCTTTTTGTACGCAGCTTCAACAGCCATCATGCAAGAAGCTCGGACACCTCCATCTTCAAGTGCAGCATATCCCGCAGCAGTTGTTCCTCCCGGACTCATCACACCATCTTTAAGTAAAGCAGGGTGTATATCTTGAATCAACTCTCCAAACCCACCAAAGAGTCCACGCATGATAGCCATAGTATCATCTCTCTTGAGTCCCTGTTTTACCGCACCATCTGCAAGTGCTTCAGCCATAAGTGCTAGATAGGCAGGACCACTTCCTGCAAGGGCAGTAGCTATGTCTATCTCTTTTTCACTACTGAGCCAACGGGTTGAGCCTATCGCTCCTAAGAGCTTTTGGGCTTCTTCTTTGAACTGGGCATCACCTGTAAGTGTTGTCATTGAGCGACCAACAGAGGCTGCAAGATTTGGCATCGTTCTTACAACTGCATCACTTGAGATATTTGCTCGTAAACTCTCCAAAGTAGTTCCTGCTAAAACAGAGTAGAGAACCCTTGCTTTGCCTTGAAGTGCGGCTCCTACTTCTACAACATTTGCAGGTTTGACACAAAGGAGGAGTGTTTTACCTGTAATATCAAAGCCTGTAAGCAGCTCTTTTTGTACAGTTACACCCAACTCCGTCTCAAAGATATCAAGTTTTTTTCTATCTCTCCCAACCACTTCAATCTTATAGTTCTCTTTTAACCCTTTGGCAATACTTAGTGCCATATTTCCATTGCCGATAAATGTAATAGTCTGCATAGATACACATCCTCATAATTTTGTATGTATTATAGCAGTTTCCAAAACTTTTAACCAAAAAAGGAGTAAAATTGAACAGACTTTTTTCGGAGAATATCTTTATGAATATGCACAAAATTATATCAGGCTCATTTTTTATCTTAGCGATGACAGTTAACTTTGGTTTTTTCTATGGAGACCCAACTATTTTGATAGAGCATAGCTCTTATGAGCTTTTTGCAGCTATTGTTGTCAATCTCATCGCTACAGTTTTAAAACTTGGAGACAGAACACAGTTAGGAGCAGTTTTACTTGCGACAAGTATTGTTGCAGATATTCAGCTTATCGCTTCTGCGACGGTTTGGGCTTTTGCTGAGTATATCGTAAAGGATGTGGGAACAGAAGCTGCTACTGCAATTGTCTCCCTCTCCGGTGGGGCGCTTTTGGCAAATATTGTCTCTGTCATCCTCTTTATAGCAGATACTATTAAATCAAAAAGATAACGCTTAATGAATGAACAGATTATCTGGATTATCCTTAAGCGCCTAAGGACACCTTTTCTTGTAATTATCGTTACTTTTGCCATCTCTATCTTGGGATTGGTGCTTATTCCCGGGACGGACGGTAATGGTAATCCTTACCAGATGACCTTTTTTGATGCATTTTATTTTGTAACCTATATGGCAAGTACCATAGGTTTTGGGGAAGCACCCTACACCTTTAACTATGAGCAGAGGATGTGGGTGAGTTTTGCTATCTACTTTACTGTTATTGGGTGGTTTTATGGCATCGGGGCTATTGTTTCTCTTATTCAAGATGATGCTCTGCGTAAGGCTTTGAGTAGAAACTCATTTTTAAATCAGGTAAAACGCATCAATCAACCCTTTTACATCATACTTGGTTACAACGGCATCACCAAAAGTATTATCGACAGACTCAATGGAAAAGATTATCGCATCGTCGTTTTAGAGAAAGATGAAGAGAAGATAGATGAACTTATTTTAGAGAATTTTTACCCTAATGTCCCTGCTTTTGTGGGTGATGCGACAAACCAGAAGATGCTTAAAATCGCAGGAATCCATCAAAAAAACTGTGCAGGAATTATCTCTCTCTTTGGAGATGATATGGTTAACTCTAAAATAGCCACCATAAGTCAACTGCTTAACAAAAAGATAGATATCATCGTAAAAGCAACTTCAAAACAGCAGGTAGAACACTTTAAGAGTATGAATCTTAAACATGTCAAAAATCCCTTTGACATTATCTCTAAGCGGATTTACTACGGGATAACAGCACCACATATTTGGCTGCTGGAGATGTGGATGTATGGGCATGTTTTAAAGCTGAAAAATCGCGATAAATTTCCAAAAGGAAGATATATCATCTATGGAAACGGTCGCTTGGGAACAGCGATAGAGGAGGGCTTAAAAAAGGCTGGTGTGGAGTATGTGATTCAAGATTTTGATACAAAAAAGTATATAAAAAGAAAAAACACAACTATCTTTGGTGATGAAGAGGATATGGCATCTTTAGAGAAGTTACAAGTTAAAGAGAGTGTATGCATCATTGCCGCAACACAAAATGATTTGATTAACTTGACTATCATAAACAGGGCAAAACAGCTCAATCCAGATATATCTACAATGGCAAGAGAGAACTCTTTAGATGACTTAAATATTTTTCAGGCATCAAAAATCAACAAGATTTATGTAGTTGAGAGAATCTTAGCTGATGCAACCTATAATTACATAGCGCGACCGTTGGCTGATCTTTTCATCATGGAAGCAAGAAAAAAAGATGACACTTGGGCTGAAGTTATTATCAATATGTTACATAACATTACAGGAAAAAACCCTACATATTTTGAGACGAAGATAGACGATGCGCATGCCTATGCACTTACAAGAAAACTGAGTGAGGGTGAGCAGATAACACTATCAAATCTTCGACGCTCACGAGAAAATAGAGAGGAGTTACTGCATATTGTCTATCTTCTACTCAAAAGAGGTGAAGAGATTTATCTTATGCCAAATGGGAGTATGCCTCTGCAACTTGGAGATGAGCTTCTAATCGTCTCGGATGAGGAGAATTATGATGATTTTGAGTATATTGTCAACAATATCTATGAGCTTGAATATGTCCTTGGATTTAGTGCAAATTCGTGATAAATATGATATTATACCGATGAAAGATTTTTAAGGGACAAACAACAGATATGGAAGCATTTTTAAAAAAAGCAAAATCGGCGAGTAGGGTTTTAAATACTCTTAGTGGTAGTGAAAAAAACAGAATCTTAAAAGAGATGGCAGAAGCATTGCGTCAAGAGACTCCTGAGCTTATTGCAGCAAATAAAAAAGATATGCTTGATGGTGAAAAAAACAATCTTTCAGCAGCATTGATGGATAGACTCTTTTTAGATGCAGGGCGTATTGAATCAATGGCAGTTGCCATGGAGGAGATAGCAGCGCTTAAAGAGCCTGTTGGGCGTGTGCTTGATGGCTGGGTGACTGAGGATGGACTAAAGATAGAGAAGGTGAGTATCCCTATTGGTGTGATAGGGATTATCTATGAGTCTCGTCCAAATGTTACGAGTGATACAGCAGCTCTTTGCTTTAAGAGTTCTAATGTCTGTGTTTTAAAGGGTGGAAAAGAGGCTGAGAACTCAAATGTGGCGATTGCCAAAGTACTGCAGGATGTTTTAGAAAAAAACTCTCTTCCTACAGAACTTGTCTCTCTCATTCCAGATAGCTCTCGAGCGGGTGTGGATAAACTCATTAAGATGGATAAGTATGTCGATTTAATCATTCCTCGTGGTGGGGCTGGACTTATTAAGCATGTGAGTGAAAATGCGACTGTAAGTGTTGTGAAGCATGATAAAGGGCAATGTCACACTTATGTAGATAGAGATGCCAAGATAGATGAAGCCATCGCCATTGCCATAAATGCTAAAGTACAACGCCCCGGAGTCTGTAACGCTATGGAGACACTACTCATTGACAAGGCTATAGCTAAAGAGGTGCTTCCGAAGTTTAAAGAGGCTTTTGATGCAGCACATACAGAGCTGAAGGGGTGTAGTGAAACGCAGGATATTATTGATGTTGCAGGTGCTAATGATGCAGATTATGATACAGAGTACCTTGCAAATATTTTAAATATAAAAGTAGTTGCAGGTGTAGAGGGAGCTATAGAGCATATTGTACGATTTGGTTCTGGACACTCTGAGGCTATTGTGACAGAGAATATCTCTACTGCAGAGAGCTTTTTAAATGCTATCGATGCGGCAGCTGTATATGTTAACGCCTCTACACGCTTTACAGATGGTGGTGCCTTTGGTTTTGGTGCTGAGGTTGGAATAAGTACAAATAAGCTCCATGCTCGTGGTCCAATGGGCATAGAGGGACTGACAACTTATAAGTTTAAGATTTATGGAAATGGGCAGACTCGATAATGCATGGATTTGGTGAACTAAGAGGGATTAGCTGTTTTGAAAATCTGATGGATGGTGAGTTAGAGTTTTTATCGACTTTTTCTCGTAAACGCCACTTTAAAAAGGGTGAGATACTCTTTTATGAAAAAGATGAGTCTAAATATCTTACACTTTTAGTTGAAGGTATTTTAAAAGTTTATAAAACAGATAATAAAAACAACGAGATAGTGCTACATCGATTTATGCCGACATCTTTGGTGGCGGAGATGGCTGTTTTTGAAGAGATTCCCTATCCTGCTTCTGCTCGTTTTGAGAGTGATGGTGTAGTCATAGAGATAGAGTTCGCACACTTTAAGAATAACTTTTTAACAAATCCTGATGTCGCTCTTAACTTTTTCCGTTCACTCTCTAAGAAGATAAAGTATCTTGAAGATGTTATCTCTTTAAATATTGTTCTTGATTCAACTTCGCGGGTGGCGAAGTATATCTGTGAAAATGATGATGCACTCAAGATGAAAAATAACCAACTTGCAACACATCTGCACATGACGCCAGAGACACTCTCTCGGATTTTAAAGAAGTTTACGAAGTTGGAATTTTTAGAGAAGAGTTCACAAGGTTATAGTGTTATAAACAAAGAGGGACTTGAAATCCTTTATAAAGATTGATATATATCAATGACACCTTTGTCTAAATCCACTACAATCGTTTAAAATTAATTTAGAAGGATTGTAAAATGTCAAATATACCTCAAGATGCAGTAAAAATCGAAGTTGATGGTGCTACAGTAGATTTTTACAAGTTAGAAAAAGATGGACAGAGTACCTACTACTTCGATACCTAAAAAGAGGGACCTCCTCATCCAATGGTAAATGCGATGAGTGGACTTGGACTTATCAAAGGGACGAATGATACGCTTGTTATGATAAACCATAAGATGCCCGGCGGACTCTTTGCGAAACTTGAAGATGATGTAAAATATGTTTCAGAGGAACTCGATGGCGGACTTGTAAAAGTTGTCTTCTCCTACAATGCCGATGCACAGAGTGAATCAGACCTCTCTCAAACTAGCTGTGGTGGTTAAGGGAAGAGATGACGCCTATATCTCAAGAGTTTGCCCCTCCCTTTAAGTTAATAGCACCTTTTTTTATTCTTGGTGCTATTTTTTATCTTGCTGCATCGGTTTTTTTGTTTGCCTTTGATGCAACATCACTCTTCTTTTTAAACCCTTTAGTTGTTAGTTTTGTACACCTGTTTTTACTTGGGTTTGTAATGATGACTATCTTTGGCGCAATGGCACAGCTAGTACCCGTTGTTCTTGAAGTAGGACATTTTGGTGTAGAACTTTTTTATGCTATCTGGCCGCTGCTTTTGATAGGGACGCTACTTATGGCTACAGGGTTTCTCTACTCATCAGCAGTTCTTCCTTATGGTGGGGTAGTTGTTTTGATATCTATGATGATATTTGTCGGGGAGATATTTTTAACGATAAAAAAGGTCGAGAAGTTCAATGTAGTGATGAGTAGTGTACTACTCTCTAACACTTTTCTTTTTTTCGGCATTATCTTTGGTTTAGTGATAGCTTTAGGCTATGCAGGAACTATCTCTGTAGATGTGACAGCACTGCTTAAAGGGCATGTCTATTTAGTAGTCGGTGGATATATCGGAGTGACTATAATGGGACTCTCTGTGGTTTTGCTTCCGATGTTTGGACTCTCTCACGGTTTTGGTCTAAAATCTTTACATATCGCTCTCTCTTTAATGAGTTTAAGTGTTGTTAGTGTTGTACTTGCATCACTTTTTGATATCTCTTGGCTTGCAAGTGCGGGGTATCTTACATCTATAATCTCATTTTTTATCTACTTTTATCAGGTGTATATTATCTACAAAACAAGAGCGAGAAAAGAGATTGATATCTATGCAAAGTCACTTATTTTTGGGTATCTCAGCCTTGTACTTTCTTTAGTGTTAGCTTTTTTGTATCTGCTCAATGGGTATGAACCTCTACTTTTATCAGCTGGATTTTTACTCTTTTTTGGCTTTTTTGGTTTTCTGATAACAGGGCATATCTATAAAATTATCCCCTTTTTGGTCTGGTTTGAACGCTTTTCACCGCTTGTTGGAAAGCAGAAGGTACCGATGCTTGTAGATATGTTGCCTGATGGAAGTGCAAGTGCGCAGTTTCTTTTTAGTAGCGTAGGTGTTGTGATAGTAACAGGAGCTATCTTGTTTCAAAGTACAGAGTTTATCGGTGCGGGTGCTTCCTTTTTAAGCATTGGTGCTATAGCACTTGTTAGAAGTGTTTTTTATATGATTAACTACAAATAAATAAGGAAAAATAGAATGGGAATGTATTCAAAAGAGGAACTTTTTTTAGCGATATCAACAGTTATAGATCCGGAAGTTGGCTTTAACCTTGTAGAGATGGGGCTTATCTATGATGCGGTGTGTGATGATGAGGGCAATGTCAAAGTGACAATGACACTCTCAACAAAGGCGTGTCCTATGCATCAGATGATTCAGCAATGGGTGAAAGAGGCGGTTGAGAAGATGGCGAACATCAAAGAGGTAGAGGTAGAGGTAGTTTGGGAACCGGCGTGGAATATCACTATGGCAGATGATCATGTCAAAAAAGCGCTTGGTGCAGCGTAGTTCTAAAACTTGGTATAATTTTAGATTATACATACATAAAGGATATGAATGCAAGAGATAAAACTACAGGTAGAAGAGCAGAATTTTGAGCGAATAATGCTGATTTTAGAGAGCCTTCAAGAGGGTCTTATCTCTGAAATATCCACAAAAAAAAGTACAAAAACAACGCAGTACAAGCCAAAAGCAAATACCATCATCAAAGAGGAGGAGAGTGTTTTAGCGCACCAAAATGGAAAGTATCTCTCCCCCGCTGCATACAAAGCTAGACTCAAAAAGAGAGGATAAGGTGTATAAACTAAACTTCTTTGTTCCAAAAGAGCAAAAAGAGTGCGTAAAAGAGGCACTTTTTGCTCTTGGTGTTGGGCGTTATGAGAACTATGAGTGCTGCTCTTGGGAGACACTTGGAGAGGGGCAGTTTAAACCCGTGGGTGATGCACAGCCCTTTTTTGGAGAGTTGGATGCCTTAGAGAGAGTTGCGGAGTACAAGGTAGAGATGATTTGTGATGATGCACTTATAAAGGAGGCGGTGACAACTCTAAAAGAGGTACATCCCTACGAGGAGGTAGCGTATGAAGTTTTTAAGATGGAGAATTTTTAGCATTTTTATTTGAGTAGTGTGTAGCACTCACAATATCGCCAATAATAGCCTTATGAAAGAGATAGGGGTGTTTGATATTTTTAATAACATAGCGTCCACCGGAGGTTGTAACTACTTCTAATGTGCCGACATCAAGCAGATTTTTGAGACTCTGGTTTATGGGTTTAATGTAGATGGTGCGTATCTCTTCGAGGTTTACAGGAAATCTCTCTTTTATTTTATGCCCTTTAAGGATGATGAGCCGCTTTTGTGTTAAAAGACAATGGTAGGATCTCTTCTCTTTAATCTCTTGAAGATGGACAAAAAAAGTCCGTGTAATTAAAACAACTCCAATCACCCCTATCTCATACTCATACCCAATTAAAAGCAGCACAAACCCAAGAAGATAGAGAGAGATGATGCCATTGTAAAAGCTCTTAGAAATCTCTGCTTGTACTAAAATAGACTCATCTTCATGAAGTATTTTTTCTATATCTTGCATCTACTTCCCTTTTAGTATCTCTCGAAAATTGTATCTAATCGAAGTTTAAACTTCTCCTCTTTTGTAAAAAATTAATCATATCTGATGTAAAATAGTTTTGATAATTTGGGTTCAAGGAAGAGTGATGTCAAAAACGATACAGGGACTCTCAAGCCAAGAGGTAGAGGAGCGGGTAAAAAAGTATGGATACAATGAGCTTCAAGAGAAAGAAAAAAGTGCATTTATAAGACTCTTACAACGCTTTTGGGGACCAATTCCTTGGATGATAGAGGCAGCGGCCATACTCTCCTACTATGCGCATCGCATGGAGGATTTTTATATCATCATGACACTTTTGCTTGTAAATGCTTTTGTAGATTTTTATCAAGAGGCAAAGGCTATGAGTGCTATTGCTGTGCTTAAGAAAAAATTAGCTCGTTTTTCTCTTGTATTTCGTGATGGGGAGTGGTCAAAGGTAGAGGCAAGGTTACTGGTTCCAGATGATATTATAAAGGTAAAGATTGGGGATGTTGTTCCTGCTGATGTTGTTTTGCAAGATGGAGATGGTTTCTTGTTGGTTGATCAGTCTGCACTTACAGGTGAATCTCTGCCGGTAACAAAAAAAGCAGGAGAGACACTCTATGCAAATGCCATCATCAAGCAAGGTGAGATGGTAGCTAAAGTGAGTGCTACGGGGAAAAATACCTACTTTGGTAAGACAGTCTCACTCGTTGCTAAGGCTGAAAAAGAGGAGAAGAGCCACTTTCAAAAGATGGTCTTAAGTGTAGGAAACTTTCTTATTATTATCACTATTTTTATGATTTCTCTTATCCTCTTGGTTGGCTACTACCGTGGAGAGTCTATTCCTGAGCTTTTAATCTTCTCTCTTGTTCTAACTATCTCAGCGATTCCTGTAGCGATGCCGGCAGTTTTAACGGTTACTATGGCAATAGGTGCGCGTGTTTTAGCGAAAAAAGAGGCGATTGTGAGTCGGCTCTCTGCCATTGAAGAGTTAGCGGGGATGGATATCCTCTGTTCCGATAAAACGGGAACACTCACTAAAAATGAGATGAGTTTGAGTACACCTTATACCTTAGAGGGCTTTAGCGCTGATGATTTATACTATTATGGAGCGCTCGCGAGTAAAGCTGAAAATGAGGATCCTATAGAGAAGCCTATCTTTGAACACTTAGAGGCACAAAATCTGAAAGAGAAGTTTGACGCAGCAAAGATGCTCTCCTTTACACCTTTTAATCCCATCAGCAAAAGAACAGAGGCGCTACATCAGATAGGAAAGAGAAAGGTAGCTGTAACCAAGGGTGCGCCGCAGGTGATAGTAGCACTCAGTGAAGTCTCTGAAGAGATACGCGAACAGATACAAGAGAAGATAAACTTTTATGCATCACAGGGGTTTAGAACTCTAGGTGTTGCTTACAAAGAGGGAAGTAATGATGCATACACTTTTGTCGGTCTTATTCCTCTCTTTGATCCTCCGCGTGATGACTCCAAACAGGCGATAGCTGAGGCTGTGAGTAAAGGTGTCTCTGTGAAGATGATAACGGGAGATAATATCGCCGTTGCCAAATATATTGCCTCTGTTTTAGAGATTGGGGAGGATATCGAAAATATCAAAGAACTCAAGGGTGAGAGTAACAAAGAGTATATCCAACTCTCAGAAGTTATCTCTAAAGCGATTTTAAAAGTCTCAAAGCCGCAACTCTCTGATGCAGAGTTAGAGAGCCTTGTCACAAAGGTTGTGCATGAGGTAAAAGATGCTCTGCACACCAAGCCTATCGTCTCTGGAAGTGTAAAGAAGCATGAGTCTGAGATTATAAAACTTATAGAGAGTGCGGATGGATTTGCAGAAGTCTTTCCAGAAGATAAATACTTTATAGTAGATGAACTGCAAAAAGCAAACCACATCGTGGGAATGACGGGAGATGGTGTCAATGATGCACCGGCTTTGAAAAAATCTGACTGTGGTATCGCTGTGAGTGGTGCAACAGATGCAGCAAGAGCGGCAGCTTCTATAGTACTGATGGCTCCGGGACTTCGTGTTATTGTTGATGCGATAGAGCAGGCGCGTATTACCTTTGAGCGTATGAAGAGTTACACTATTTTCCGCATAGCTGAGACTATCCGTATCATACTCTTTATGACGGCTGCTATTGTGATATTTCAGTTTTATCCTGTAACGGCATTGATGATTATACTCTTAGCACTTCTTAATGACATCCCTATCTTAGCCATTGCCTATGATAATACAAAGATAGAGCCACGACCGGTGCGATGGAATATGAAAGAGATGCTTGTTCTTTCTACTTGGCTCGGTGTAGCAGGGGTTGCATCATCCTTTTTAATCTTCTGGTATGTGATGAGTATTATGCAACTGCCTCTAGAGTTTGTGCAGTCACTCTTCTTTGTCAAGCTTGTGGTCGCAGGACACGGAACTATCTATAATACCCGTACAGATAGTTGGTTCTTTAAAGGCCCACACCCCTCATGGATACTTGTGAATGCAACGCTATGGAGTGCAGTAGCAGGGACACTTATAGGAGTATATGGATTTGATTTGATGGAGCCTATAGGCTGGAAGTGGGCTGGTGTGATGTGGCTCTATGCATCAGTATGGTTTGTCTTTAATGATACAGTAAAAGTAATGGTAATTCGTTACTATAGAAAGAAGTTTCAAAAATAGAGAGCAGTCTTAAAAATGAGCCTTATAGCTCATTTTTAATCTGTTTTATGTAGTAAAACATAGTTATTTCGCCAAAGAATGGTCCAAAAATATTAAAGAGTGGTAGAAAGTTAAAGAGTGCCGTTACACCACTAATGATAAAAAAACTTTTTTTATACTCTGAGAGTCTTTTCATCTTCTGTGCATCTACAAGGAGTGCGCTGCTATCTTCTACAAAAGTATCTTTAATCAACCAAATCCATAGAGCAATTTGTAAAAGAAAGTTCACCACAGGGATAAAGAGAAGTGGAAAAGCAAGTAGTGACACAACGGTGTAGATAGCTATATCTACAACTCTGTTTCTGCTTGTCTCAAGCTCATTCTCTTCAAGGAGTGCATCATAAGGAAAGTGCTTTTTTGAGATTTTTGTAAGTAGAGACTCACTAAAAAAGCTTGTTACAAAAAGCATAGTAACGATGATGCCACTATAGATAAAGTAAAATCCTAAAAGATACGCCATAGTTGCTTCAACTGTTTCAAATGGGAGCCAGTTAAGGAGTTGCAGAAGCTTATTATGCAGAGTACCTGCATTTAAAAAACCGACCAAACCCCAAAAAGCGGCACTTACAAAAATGAGGGTAAGTGAGAATGCTGTGTATCTCTCTTTGGAGACTTTTTCTAAAATAATATTTCCAAAAAAGATAAGAATGAGCGCAAAGGTAACGATAACTAAAACTAACCAGAGTAAAGAGGTGAGCATCCAAGCGCTGTTTGAGCGTATCATTGAGAAGGGTACTAAGTCTATTATAGAACTGCTAATGCTGATGAGTGTATCCCAGAGCATATACCCGATAGCCGACCATAAAAGGGTGACAGAGACACCTATGAAAAAGACTAACTTCATAGTCTGGTAGTTGAGAATCTCTTTAAATCCGAAAATTATTGATTCTGTTAAATCTTGCATTGTTAACTCCTTGTATTTGTATGTTGGTGTGCTTTATAAAAATCTTCTAACTCATCATAAAGCTCTCTAAAGTGTTTTTTGAGTCCCTCTGGATTTTCAAAGTATCGCTCACTTACTACTGCAAAAAACTCTGCTTCGTTTGTGGCAGCATACTCTCCTATGAGTTTGTATTTTCCCCAGTCTCTGTTTTTCAGACGTACCTTTTGGAGTTTGTTAAACTCATGTGAGAGTACCTGCGCCCACTCATGGTACTTGGAGTAAGGGAGTGGCGGTGTCCCATCTGCTACGCCATCTAAAAAGTCTAACTCATGGGCAAACTCATGGATGATAACATTGTTGTTGTGCAGATGGTAAGCATCTTTTTTTGCATCACTCCAAGAGAGAACGACTGTATCGCTAGAGGATTGTCCCTCTAGTAGAAACTCTCCTTTAGTATAGATACCACCATTATTGCTGACATGGTTTGCTATGACTGTGTTTGGGTAGATAAGGATATTTGCGAGATTCTCATAACACTCCGAGATATCAAGATGCAAAAGAAGCAGACAAGCATGAAAAGCAACAATGATTTTTATCTCATTTCTTAGTTCCATCTCTACACCTATAAAGTTTTTTGTATTGATAAAAATCATAATGGAGTGATGTATCCTCTCCCTCTCTTGAGTTGAGAGTTTTTGATAGAGTGGTACTCTTTGTAAAATAGCTTCATACTCTTTAGGGAAGGGGAGTGAAGCGAGTTTTTGTATCCTGCGTCGTTTGTAAAAGAAGAAGAGAGTAAAAAGTACAAAAGCTACTCCTCCAAGGAGCAGAAAAAGACGAAGGAGTGAAGTGTAATAGGTTGCGTCCATATCTTCTCTCTTTACAGACTCTGCTTTTGTATGGTTCTTTTTCCGATAAAACGCAAAAGAAGCTCTAAAACAAAAGCGATAATAAAAGTGGCAAGAAGATAGGAGAGAATCTCAGGCATACTTTTATAAGTAGAGTAGAGAGTAAGTCCAGCCACTCCAAACATAGCAACAATCGCAAAGAGGACTACCCAGAGTTTTGCTCCTGTCTTTTTGATGAGGCGAAGATGAGCGATATGTGTCGTTCCCTGCACCAAGAGCATTACAACAGCTGCTACTGTGGTGATTTGAGAGATATTAAAGAAGATGATAAGGGGTGTAATAAGTAGAGTACTGACAATAAGTCCTTCGTAAGAGTTAAAGATATGGTACTCATAGACTTTTGGAAGATTTCCATCTTTTGCCATGGTGTAGCCTATCTCTGTTACAGCATAAAGCGTAGCGTTAATTGCTGAAGCCGTTGCAAGCAGGGCAGTTACAGACATAATCTTAAATCCCCACTCCCCAAAGAGCGGTTTTGCAGCCTCTGCAAGAGCATAATCTTTTGTCTCGATAATCTTCTCTAAAGGAAGATTGCCTAAAACGGCTACACTTGTGAGGATATATAAGAGAGCAACAATGATGATAGCATAGACCATCGCTTTGAGCATGGTTACTTGTGGGTTTGGCATATCCTCTACAGTATTTGTAATGACACTAAATCCCTGATAGGCAAAAAAGGTGATACCGATTGCAAAAACCATGCCACTAATAGGCGGCATCTCTTTAAGACTTAAGAACTCTGGTTGTATAGTAAAGAGTGCCGCAACAGCAAATAAAATGAGTACCCCAAGCTTAATAAATACAATGATATTTTCAGACTTCGCTACAAGTGATGCACCGATGAGGTTTATGAGTGTAAAGAGGGTGATGATACCTACAGCGAAAAAATTTACCATAAAAGGGGTGGATTCACTCATAAAAGTTGCTGCATAGGTTCCAAAAGATTTTGAAACCGCAGCGACCGCAATAAGCTGAGAGAAGTAGAACATAACACCCATGGAGCCTGAAAAAACATTCTCTCCGAAGCCTTGAACGAGATACTCAACTATTCCGCCACGAGATTGGTAGGTAATGGCAAGTTTTGCAAGTGAGTAACCACTCAAAAGGGCTATGATAGCTCCAAAGACGAAAGAGAGCCAGACAATGTTTCCTGCCATAGACCCTGCTTGACCGATAACAATAAATATACCAGCACCAACCATAGAGCCTATCCCTAAAAATATAGCACTCCAGAGTCCAAAGGCTTTCTTCTCCTCTTGCATCTCTACTCTCCTCTATTGAATAATAAACTTCACGATGTAAATATTTCGAATCTTACCATCTGTAAGCATAGCATTGAGTTTCTCTTTTATCTCATCACAAATCTCTTTTTTCCCACGCACAGATGAGACATCCTCTATCGTTTTACTTGAAAGGATAAGGATTATCTTATCTCGAATGACAGCAATCTTTGCATCCAACTCATTAGAGAGCAGTTTATCATCAAGCTCTAGAGAGAGAGTGGCGATAAGATATCTATCTTTTTCATCGGGTGTTTTGAGATTAACTGTAATAGGTTCTACTGGATAGAGGGGGCCTATTTCACTTAGTGTTTCATGTTCAGGATTTACCTGTTTTTCAATTTTTGTTTTTTCAGTTGTCTCTTTTTTTTGTGTGAGATACCAAAAAATTCCAGCGCCCCCTCCAACCAAGAGCAGTACCAAAAAAATAATAATGGCTATGAGAAGTTTTTTTGACATAAAACTCTCCTTTATTTATTTACTCAATTTTTTAAAAATAGATCCTGTAATAAGAAGAGATACTCCATCAAAAAAGAGGCTAAAGCCAACAAAAAGACCTATAAGGTACATAGAGGTCATTGGCCAACCAAGAGTGAAAAGAACACCTAAAAGAATAGAAAAAACAGCATTTATTATCCACCAGAGAGAGCCTCCATGCGGACGCATATTCATTCCTATACTAAAACTTGCAAAAGCATCCATAAAAAAGTAGATAGCCAAAAGCAAGCCAACTGTCCCAACACCACTCATGGGATAAAATATCATAAACAAAGAGACACCGATAAGGATAATGCTCTTGAGCCACCCGATGTAATCCTCTCTATCACTCAAATAGGTAAACCACCCTGCCATGAGTCCTGCTAAGAGTAAAATCCAAGAGACAAAAGTAACCGTTGCAAGTGTCATAACAACAGGCCATAAAATACCAATAATACCTAAAATCACAAATATAACACCAGCTATCTTTGAGTATTTACTCAAGCTAGTGAGTATATCCTCACTAAAATTCTCTTCTAAAGGGTACTTCCACATAATAAACTCCTAATATTTTTTTTACTTATAAACAGTATAATACTTTGTTAATAATCAATAGTAAATATTATAATATTTTCTCTATTTTCCCTATTTGCTCAATAGTTTTTAAAATAGTATCTGGATTTAAGCTTATAGAGTCAATGCCAAGTTGCACAAGAAACTCAGCCATTTCAGGGTAGTCTGAGGGAGCTTGTCCACACAGACCACTGTGACGATTGT
>JALWSY010000080.1 GCA_027083035.1 Sulfurimonas sp.
ACTTATACAAAAGAATCAAGTCTCTCTCAAAAAATTACAAAATTTAGAATTTTACATACCAAGCAAAAATCTAAAAAGAAAAAGAAAAAAATGAATTTTGAACACTTAGAGTTAGAAAACCAATTTATTCCTGCAAAAGTTCCCTCTAAAAAATTGATGATTATTCTTCATGGACGAGGAGATTCCTCTGATGGTTTTTTAGCTCTTCCTAATTTTTTAGATAAAGAGGATTTAAACTATATTCTCTTTGATGCCCCTTTTGAGTACTTTACAGGCTTTTCATGGTACCAACTCCCACCCAATCAGCTCCCTGGAATTGAGTACTCATCGAAACTACTTACAAAGGATTTAGATGCCCTCTTTGCGAGTGATTTTAATGCTGAGGAGAGTTATCTCTTTGGATTCTCACAAGGCTCACTTTTGACATTTGAGTTTGGAGTCCGTTATCATAGAGTTCTTGCTGGATATATTGGGATAAGTGGATATATCTATGATACTGAGAAACTCCTCAAAGAGACGCGTCCGGAGCTTAAAGAAGCACGATGGCTCTCTACACATGGCACAAAAGATCCTGTACTTAATTTTGAGACTTCAAAAAAACAGATAGAGAGATTAATAGAGGGTGGATTTAGTATAGAGTTTAAAAGCTATGAGAAAGATCATAGTATTACTAAAGAGGAGTTAGAGATGATTGCTCAGTGGTTGTAGCCTTAGCTACATCCACATCCACCACCACTACTCTGTGCAGGAGCAGAGCTTCCTCCACCAGTAGAACAAGCAGATACACCCGGAGGTGTCGTTGGTTGTACGGCTTGATTATCCACACCACCATTTGCATTAATCTCTTCAATAGTTGCCCAGATAGAAGCAGCAGCCTCTCTAAAGCGTTTTGCAGACTCTGAGTTAGGATTTGTAAATGTTACAGGTTTCCCTTCATCTCCACCCTCTCTCACAGCCGGCTCGATTGGAATCTCAGCAATGATTTTTGTATCGAACTCTTTTGCCATTGGCTCAGATGTTCCTTTTCCAAAGATATCATACTCAACACCAGTATCTGGAGCGATAAAACCACTCATATTTTCAATAATTCCCGCGATTGGAATATGTAACTTCTTGAACATATCGAGTGAACGACGCGAGTCATCTAAAGATACTGACTGTGGTGTAGTTACTGTAAGACCAGCTGTAACAGGTACTGACTGCGCAAGAGTAAGTTGTGCATCACCAGTTCCCGGAGGCATATCGATAACTAAACAGTCTAACTCTGACCATAAGATATCACGCAAGAACTGCTCGATAGCTTTCATAATCATAGCACCACGCCAGATAAGAGACTGTCCCTCTTCCATCAATGAACCCATAGACATCATCTCAATACCATACACCTTAATAGGAAGTACTTTGTTGCCATTTACCTCTGGCTTGATATCAGATACACCAAGCATACGAGGTACATTTGGACCATAGATATCTGCATCTAAAAGACCCACTTTCAACCCTTGCGCTGCAAGTGCAATAGCAATATTTACAGAAGTAGTTGATTTACCAACCCCACCTTTTCCTGAACTTACCATTAAAAAGTTCTTTACTTGTGGTGCAATATTTTTACCATGAGAGGAAGACTCTTTTGGCATTTGTGGTGCTTGAATATGGCAATTTACCGCTGTAGCTCCTGCAGTTCTAAGTGCCTCTGTAGCCTCATCTTTAATCTGCTGTGCAACTTCTGGCGCACTTGAAGTGATATCTACTGTAAAACTTACTGCAGTACCATCAATATTTATATCTTTCACAAAACCAAAAGTTACAATGTCCTTGGTAAACCCAGGATACATAACTTTTGAGAGTGCTGATTTTACAATTTCTTCAGTCATTTTTATCTATTTCCTTATAATATTTATTTGATTTTTGAATTATATCTAAATAAGACAAATATTGTCTTATTTAGCATAAATTTCTATTTTTTTCTTTACTTTATGCAACAGCAGCAGCCTCTGCTGCCTCTTTTGCTTTGGCATCTTCTGCGATTTGTGCTATTGCATCTGGGTTGTCCATAATCTCTTGCGTGATTTTGTAAGAACAAAATTTTGGTCCACACATAGAACAGAACTCCGCCTCTTTAAAGACATCTTGAGGGAGTGTCTCATCATGAAACTCTCTTGCTCTGTCACCATCGAGTGCCAACTCAAACTGCTTCTCCCAGTCAAATGTATAACGCGCATCACTCATAGCATCATCAACATCTCTCGCACCTTTGCGTCCACGAGCGATATCGGCTGCGTGAGCCGCTATCTTATACGCGATGATTCCTTCACGAACATCATCAGCATTTGGAAGACCGAGATGCTCTTTTGGTGTTACATAACAGAGCATACTTGCACCATGCCATCCACCAACAGCCGCACCGATAGCAGAGGAGATATGATCATAACCAGCAGCAATATCTGTAACTAATGGTCCTAAGATATAAAAAGGAGCTTCATGACATAACTCTCTTTGTATCTTCATATTTCTCTCTATCTGATTTAAAGGCACATGACCCGGACCCTCAATCATAACCTGAACATTTTTCTCCCACGCTCTGAGTGTCAACTCACCAAGCACTTTTAACTCACCTAGTTGTGCATCATCACTCGCATCAGCTAAACAACCCGGACGCAGAGAATCTCCCAAAGAGAGTGAAACATCATACTTCGCACAGATATCTAAGATATCATCAAATGCTGTGTAGAAAGGATTTTCTCTATGGTAGTGCATCATCCATGCAGCCATCAATGAACCACCACGAGAAACGATACCCATCTTACGCTTTGCAACTTTTGGCATTGTCTCTAAAAGAAAACCAGCATGGATAGTAAAGTAACTCACACCCTGCTGTGCCTGACGCTCTAAAACCTCAAGCATTACATCTATAGTTAAATCCTCTATCTTATTTCCTACATCATGCAGTATTTGATAGATAGGCACCGTTCCGATTGGAATCTTCGAGTTATTGATAACTGCTTTACGGATTTCATCTAAATCACCACCTGTTGAGAGATCCATTGCTGTATCTGCTTTATATTTTTGAGACACTTTCATCTTCTCAACTTCATCTTCGATATCTGCAGCGATTGCAGATGAACCGATATTTGCATTAATCTTACATTTTGCTGCTATACCTATAGCCATCGGTTCTAGCGATGCATGATTTACATTTGCAGGAATAATCATACGCCCACGCGCTACTTCACTACGAACTAACTCAGGAGACAACTCTTCTACTTTAGCGACATACTCCATCTCGCCTGTAATTATGCCCTGTTTTGCATAATACATCTGTGTTCTAACCGCATCATTTTCGCGCTCTTTTAGCCATGAAGCCCTCATAGTTTCTCCTATGTTTTATTGAAATATTATTTATAATGTTCGTAATATAATCAAATAAAGTTAATCTAAGCTAAAGTGAATAATTTGATATTTATATTTATGTAATAATTCTATCTTTCATTTGAAAATTTACGCATTTTTTAGATATACTCTTTTCATGAAATTACAAAACAATTTACTAACAAAATTTACACTCTTTAGCTTATCTACATTGTTATTGCAGGCAGCACCAAGTGGCTTTTACATAGAAGCTGGCGGTGGAGTTGGTCTTGGAGATACGCAAAGGACGAAAAGCGCTACTTTTGTGTACAATCAAAAATATCTTACAGAGTTTTCAGTAGGCTATCAGGCAGATTTATTTCGTTTTGAGTTTGAAGAGAGATACAAGAGTGATACACTTCATAGTGCAAACACAGATGGAGAGTATTTTTTAAAAGTTGATGGGAAGCTTACGTCAAACTCACAACTGCTAAATGTTTACTTTAGTGGTTATAATAGCAGTAAAATCTTTACAACCATCGGTGCTGGTGCAGGTGTAACTACACTCTCACTAGGCAATTCCATAAAAGACTCTGGCATCCTCTCTGCACAGGGTATGCTCTCTCTTGGATATCCTATTACTGAGACTTTTATCGCTACAGCAAAATATACATATTTTTATACACTCAAGAGTGATGATTTTTTAGCTCATGGTGATAATGCACTCTCTTTTACTTTAAGATATATTTTTGACTAAAACTACTTTTAAAATCATCATCAATATTATAGTGGAAGTGAAGTTCTTTCGCACTTCCGCTATTTACTAACCTGTAGTTTACACTACTATCTTGAAAGATTGTCTCCCCATTTGTTATGCCATCAAAATAGGCCTTTTTATCTTCAAGTTCACTACCATTAATATCACTCACAGCAAGATTCTCTATAGTAAAGTTGGCTCCAACTGCCTCTAGTTTGAAGGTATCAAACTCTGTAGGAAATGCACCCGAGTACTCCTCTACGCCAGCATAAGGAAAAGAGAGTTCTACTCCATTTTTAAAAATCCTTAAATACTTCTCCTTAATAACACTTAACTCTATACTTGCATTCAAGGATGTGTTATCTTTGAGTGTAGCTTTGAGTGTAACACTCCCCTTTTTAAGGGCAGTAGCGGTATTACCCGATAACGATACAATGCTCTCATCGCTATTTGACCAAGTTAGTGCGCTACTATCTAAAAGCACTTTTGCATCATTGCTTGTTATCGCAGATACATATAAAATTAAATCTTGCTTGACATTGAAGTCGGTAGAAGAAGCCGTTATCTCAAGTCCGGTATAGACAACCGGTTTCACCTCTAGACTCAGAGAACTACTTATCCCCAAATCTGTTGCTGTAATAGTCGCACTCCCTGCCGAAATAGCTTTTATAACTCCATTTGAAACACTACTTATCTTGCTATCACTACTGCTCCAGTTACAATCATCTGTGATATCTTCACTCACTCTTTGTGATGTCAAATTATCTTCAAAAATGCCCATCGCTACAACAGCCTTACTATCCCCCTCATACAGAGAGAGTGATTTTTCTGACAAATTAATATCTACTAAAACCAAATCTCTTACACTCAAAGTATATGTTTTCTCAAATATAGGATTATTATCCAAATCTTTTGCATCAGTTTCGTACTTAATCTCAACCACACCTGTCGAGTTCCCTGTCTTTACAAGTCCATTGCTTACTGTTGCCAAAGAGCTGTCTGAACTACTCCAAATTAAAGTATCTGTGACATCCTCTTTAGTTCCATCATCAAAATCTGCATAGACTGTTATCTGTGTACTTCTTTGTACATCGATTATCGTTGTATTAAAGTCATCAGAGAGATTAGTAATTAATTTACTTGGTTTAGAGTCACTACAAGAGATAACAAGTAAAGAGAGTAAAAAAATAAGAAGTGAAGAGAGAAATTTTTGTCGTAGCAATATATACACCTTTGATATTATTTTTATATTATAATGAATAGGTAGTATATCAAAATATTTATTACAAATCCTCTCTTTTTTTACTTTTTTTAAGAATAAAAAAGAAATTAGTGTGTATAATTTCGTAACACTTTGTATTTTTAGGGGACTATTTGTCAGACTTAACGCTCATCTTACTTGCTGCTGGTAGTTCAAGCCGTTTTGAAATGAATGTCAAAAAACAGTGGTTACGCATTGATCATCAGCCATTGTGGCATTTTGTAGCACAAAAGCTGGAAAATACAAAAAAATTTAGCAAGATTATCATCGTATGCACACCAGATGAGATTCCTTTTATGCAAAATTATGCATCATACACTTTTGTTGCAGGTGGTAGCACTAGACAGCAATCACTAAAGAATGCTCTTGAATGTGTAGAGAGTGAGTATGTACTTGTCAGCGATATTGCGAGAGCCTGTGTGGATGAGGAACTATT
>JALWSY010000081.1 GCA_027083035.1 Sulfurimonas sp.
CTCCGGGACTTGTGATAGATGGCGAAGTTGTCAGTACAGGAAAAGTGCTTTCAGTCGATGAAGTTTTAGAACTCATTAACAAATAGGAAGTAGATGATGCAAGAGACACTTCTGGCTTTTTTAGGTGCTTTTGGTGCAGGAAGTTTAACTGCTCTTGCGCCCTGCTCTCTTGTATCTGTTCCCCTTTTAGTGGGTGCTTCTCTTGCTCTGAACAAAGACTTAGAGGGGCGTAAAAAAGTCCTCTACACCTACGCTTTCGCCTCACTCTTTGCAGTTGGAGTGATGTTGAGCTTTTCCATACTGGGTTTTATTGTCGCCAAATTTGATGGCTTTTTAAGTATCGCTCCTGCATGGGCGTACATAACGGCAGGTGCTGTAAGTATGTTTATAGCGCTCTATGCTTGGGGACTCTTTGGAGAGGTGAACAAGTCTGGCATCATGCTCAGACTTATCAAGTTTCGTCTCTTTGGAGGTTTTCTTATCGGCATCATCTTTGGGCTTGTCAGTACACCCTGTGCATCAGCACCGCTTGTAAGTATCATTACCCTTGCCGCAAGTAGCGGCTATATCTATGCTTATGGGCTTATCTTAGCCTTTGCACTTGGACACTCTCTACTTCTTTTAGCAGCTGGAGTCTCTGTTGGATTTGCTCAGAGTGTGACATCCAACAGACACCTAAGAACTTTTTCAGACTACCTCAACAAAACCTTTGCCCTTATGCTTGGGGGCTTTGGTTTGTACTTTTTCTATCAAGCATATTTACAATATTAAGGAATTTTTATGAAAACTATAACACTTATCTTTACGCTACTCTTTGTCAACCAACTTTTAGCCGAGCAGCCTATGCTGCGTGCCACTCCCTACAAGTATGTCGAGCAAGCCATAGGAAAAGGGAAACCTCATTTTATAGAAATCGGTTCAGATAGCTGTCATAGCTGTAAGATAATGGGTAAACAACTCTACCGCATAAAACAGAAAAACCCCGCTTACAATATCGAGTTTATCAATGTAAAACGCGAAAGAGAAGCAGCATATAAGTTTAAAATCCGAATGATACCAACGCAGATTATCTATGATGCAAAAGGGAGGGAGGTTTATAGGCATATAGGACTTTTAGCAGATAAGGAACTCAAAGAACTTTTTACTAAGTACAATTTTTAAGGAGAAACAATTATGAACTTCAAAGAATTTTTTGCCTATGGAGAGAAGGTAGATGGGTATGATGTCAGAGTCATTAATGAACGCGAAGCAAGGGCAGGTGCAGGCATACTCTTCGCCTTTGGTTTGATTTCTTTGACCAATGCGGTCATGCTCTCAAACGGCATCGTTACAAAATTTTTCATCTCTTTTTTTACTTTTGATTTTCTCATTCGTGTGATAAACCCCTCCTACTCACCCTCTCTCCTTTTAGGGCGTTTTTTTGTACAGAACCAGACACCTGAGTATGTAGGTGCTACGCAGAAGCGGTTTGCTTGGAGTATCGGTCTGCTCTTGGCTCTGCCTATGTTTTACCTGCTCGTTATCCATTGGCAGCCAAATCCCCTCAAGGTACTTATCTGCATCATCTGTCTGTTGCTGCTCTTTGCAGAGTCTGCCTTCTCCATCTGTGTCGGCTGTAAACTCTACAACCTCATCTTAAAATCAGCACCCTCTCATTGCCCCGGCGGTATCTGTGAGATACGCAAAAAAGAGAAGATTCAGACCTTTAACAGAGCGCAAAAGTTTATAGTAGTGCTAACATTTTTCGTAATCACAGTCTCTTTTTACAACTACTTTTTTAAACTAGAGAACAAAACACACATAGGCAAAGTGATGTCGGAGATGCTTATGAGTGATGCAGAACGCAAGGCACTCGAAGAGGCGGCATACCAAAAAGAGTTAGAGGAGTTTGAAAATGATGATGATTTTTAAAGTGTGGCAAGATATCTTGCCACACCATCTGCATCATTACTCCACTCTAAAACTACATTAGCCCTCTCTTTAACACCTTCTTGCGCATTTGCCACGGCAACACTTTTTCCCGCTAATGCGAACATCCCTAAATCATTATAGTTATCACCAAAAACTGTACACGCTGAGAGATTTGCATTAAGATAGTTAGCCACACTCTCTAAACCATGTGCCTTATCTGCATCCTTATGAAGTATTGTCAAGAAATAACATCCTACATATGCCTCGGGAGCAAAGATATATTTAAGTGTATCTCCAAAATGTTTCTTCAAACTTACGTACAACTTCTCAAGTAAATCCCTCTCTCCCATATATACTATCTTAAAATTCTCCTCCATCACTTCCATATCATCTAGTTCCACTAGATTGTCCTCTACTCTATAGCGTGATAACACCTCTTTTTGATGCTCATTTAAAACTTTCGAGTATAAAAATACCTCATCTAAAGAAACTCTCTCTCTGAGTGCAATAATAAAAGGATAGACACCAAACTTTGCTCCCTCTTTTACTATCCTATCTCCTATATCCTTGTTGATAAACTTTGTATCTATAATCTCTTTTTTTTGTGTCACTACTAAAGCACCATCTAGTAAAATAAGTGGAGCATTTATTACGACACCCTCTAAAAACTGCATTGTTTTTACATAGGTTCGTGCAGTTGCAACACCCATAATAGACTCTTTTGCATACGAGTTCCAAATTTTTTTAGTATAATCACTCACAGATAAATCTGAACGCAAAAAAGTATGATCTAAATCAGTTATATACATATTTTTTTTCATAAAAAAATTATATCCAAAGAAGCGAGAAAAAAGATGAAAAAAGCAGTAGTTACAGGAGCAAGTTCGGGAATCGGCAGAGCCATCACACTCAAACTTCTCAAACTAGGCTACACCGTAATCGGTGTGAGTCGCAGTATTGATACCAAATGCTTCTCCTCACCACACTTCATAGCACTTCAAGCAGACCTCTCAAATGAAAAGGAGACACTTGCACTCTGCCAAAAACTTAAAAATGAGGAGATATTTATCCTCATTCATGCCGCGGGTTTTGGAAGATTTGAACCTCATGAGGAGTTAAACAGCACAATCATCACCCAAATGACTTTTTTAAACCTCACAGCACCTATGCTACTGACAAATACCCTCTTAAGAAGCCTGAAAAAGAATGAGGGCTATCTTATCAACATCAACTCCATAGAGGCACTCCGTGCTAGTAAATTTGCAGCACTCTACAGCGCTACTAAGGCGGGTCTAAGAGCCTTTGGAGAAGCACTCTTTGAAGAGACACGAAAAAGCAGACTCAGTATTACAAATATAAATCCTGACATGACAGAGTCAAATTTCTACAAAAATCTTCGTTTTGATGTAAGTGATAAAGAGGATACGAAACTTCTTGCATCAGACATAGCAGATGCCATAGAGCATATTTTATCGATGCGTAAAGGAGCAGTTATTGGCGAATACACCATTAGAAGTCTTCACTTTGGCATCAAAAAAAAATAATCAAGAATTTATATCAAATTTGGAAGTTAACGGGGAAGTGGTTGACTCGAGGAAGTCTATGTTTTTTTTCATTTGACGCATAGCAATCTGCGTCTCCTCTCTTAGAGAACTTACCAGCCTTGTTGCTTCTTTGAGGAGATAGAGTGCTTGCTCTATCTCCTCTGGAGATTCAAGCTCCGGAAGGGAGTTCATAAGCTCGTCTAATTTTTCAGTATCTTTTTGAACAAGGGCTATTTTGAAGTCTTTAAGCCACATTCGTAGTCTCACGCCACGCCTCTAAAAGGACTTTAAAGACATTACTACACTCATCTAACTTCTCTATACTATTCTCTTGATTTGCTTCTGTCAATAGTTGAATCTGATAGTTATACAATCCCTCCAAGTATAAAGAGATATCCCCCTGCTCCATGTCGAGACTCGAAATCAACTCTGTGATAACTGCTGTGGAGCGATTAATCCAATAGACCCTTTTCTCAACATTCGCATCTTTAATCGCCTTTTTTGCCTGTGCATTAAAGCGAAGCACACCCTCATAGAGCATCTCTATAAGTTTCGCAGGCGACTCAATCCCGACATTATTTTGAGCATAGATATTATGAGCGGTATTGCCATACATATTAGATCCTTTCATATTTTTTTGTTTCTCTTTCATATAGAGTATATCGACACAAAAGAGAAAAAATGAAGGGAAAATCTCATCTAGTTACTACTTTTTTGATTTGCCAACTGTGTAAATATACTTGATGCGGAATTCAACTTTGATATCATCGCATCGTACGCAGCAAATTTTTTCTTAAGAATCTCATACTTTGAATCGAGTCTCTCTTTTACGCTCTGCTCACGGTCTTCATAGGTTGAAATCTGTGCATCGATAGAGGTCGCGAGTTGATCAAGAGTAGCATTATAATCCGTATAGCTTTTAATCTCTGTAGCCATATCTGTAAATGCACCCGTCAACTCAACTGTTGAGCCATTTGACTTTGTAAAAGTTCCACCAGAAAAAAACGCCTCCACATTCGCTGGATTTTCATCAAGCTTTTTATTTAGGACTGTTTTATCTATACTCATAGTCCCATCTTTATCGACATCAAATCCATAGTCATAAAGTGTACCAACACCACCACCGACACTTCCTATGATGTTTTCAATACTACTCTTCATACCCTTGATGATACTCTCATCTGAGAAAATCCCCTTGTCACTTCCGGTACTTGACTTTGTCTGCTTTGAGAGTTCCGTAATTACTGAGTTATACTTCTCTACAAAACTATCCACTTTTTTTAAGATATCTTCTCTATTTTGAGCCACACTTACATTAGATTTTTCCCCAGCAGCATCCTCTTTTAAAAGCTCTATATTGTAACCTGTTATCAAATCTGTAATACTATTAGAGGAACGACTGATAGTTTGTCCATTAAAATCAAAACTCGCATCGACTGCAGTCTGCACAGGCGCACCACCCGTGCCATCAGCTTTAAAACTTGAACCGGAAGTAAGCTTATTATCCAGCGTACCAACAACATCAGAGATTTTAATATCCTGTGCAGCTCCTGTTTCTTTGGAACTTAAGATAAGGCGTGACTCAGTTCCAGATATCTGCAAAACAGTTGCATCTACTAAATCTCCTGCTTGTTCTTGAATCAATTTTTTTAACTGATCGAGTGTAGTTCCTGCCTCATAGTCAATGTTGACACTCTGTGAGCCAACCTCTAACTTAAATGTTCCAGCAGAGCCACTAATGCTATCACCACCTGATGCAAATGCCCCAGACTCCTCTATCTGCTTTGTTGCCAAATTATTAACATGAATAGTAAAATCTTGAACATCACTATTTGCATCTGCAGTAACCGAAACAGAACTACTTCCGCTTACAGTAGCTGAACGCTCATCAAAGAGGGTCGCATTCTCAAGCTCACCAATACTGTCAATGAAATTTTTCATACTCGCATCAAGCACCTCTAAAGCACTTTTTTTATCTTTCTCATTTGCCACATTCAGTTTTACCGGTGTCAATTGAGATGCTTCATCCGCCTTTCGTAACTGATCAATCACATCCTGTGTTAAGATACCAGAACCGAGTCCCAATGAACTTATAGCCATAACAAATCCTTTTTAGCTAATAACCTTTCATTATTATATAGTTATTCTTAACTCCCATATCGACATATGTAAGTAAACACTTTAATCTACGCTAAAAATCCCATAGATTTTTCACTATCAAAGTTTGCATCTTTTTCTCTATTTATTTCATCTATAAAATCTTGAATGGTAAAGAGTGGCTCAGACTGTACAGCTACTTTGTAGGCTGTATTTTTCACTATTAAATTTATCTGTCCACCT
>JALWSY010000082.1 GCA_027083035.1 Sulfurimonas sp.
AAAAAACTTTTTATCCTCATCTTCAGGGATACTTTTTCCATCAACCATATAGAGAATAATATCTGCCGCATAAGCAGCCTTGAGGGACATCTCTTTTATCTTATCAAAAAGTTCACACCCCTTATCGAGTCCACCTGTGTCAAGAAGAAGTGCCTCTTTGTTATTGATAACTACATGGCGGCGTTTTACATCACGAGTGGTTCCAGCAAGATCAGAGGTGATGGCATCACGGTTTTTTACTAAACGATTAAAGAGAGAGCTTTTCCCAACATTTGGGCGACCAACTATGGCGATTTTTTTCATGGATATATACCTTATTATTTGACAAGAAGTGAAATGTTTTTGCAATTATATCTAATTAGCATTAAAATCTTGGCTATAATACCAAAGACAACTAACTTCCAGTCTGATAAATAAAAGATACGCTATTAGTTGCAAGGCAAATCTTTGCAGGACTAACTGGTTAATCCAAAAAGATTTAACGCAGCAAATGATGGCGTATCTTTTACCGTAGGCGAGTATATTGCACCTGATTGCTTCGTTGAAACCACTTGAAGCTACTAGTAGCTCCTGCGCGCTTTCGCCTTGCACTCAAATGCAATATACTCGTTTATCAAACTGGAAGTTAGTTGCCTTTGGTATAATTTTGGTTAAAAAATTTAAGAGGTTTTGATGCACAAAAGATATTATAGTTATGAGACATTTGTAAAGGATACTAGAGAACTTATAAAACAGCAGGAGAGTTTTCACCCTGAGGCTATAGTAGCTATAGCAAGAGGTGGTTTAACACTTGCTCATGCTATGGCTGAAGGGCTTAATCTTCGTGAAGTGCAGACAATACGCACAGAACTCTATGATGCAAGTTGCAAACGGGAGGAGATTTCCCTCTTTGGGAGTTGTAGTTTTGAGCGTGCCAAAAGAGTTTTGGTAGTTGATGATATAGCAGATAGTGGTGAGACACTCAAAAAAGTTATGGAATACCTCGAGAGCAACTTTGCAGAAGTTGAGTTCAAGGTAGCAACACTCTTTTATAAAAAAACCTCACTCTACAGACCTCACTTTTGGGTAAATGAAGCGACAGAGTGGATAGATTTCTTTTGGGAGAGGGATTTCTCTTAAGAGCGAGCCTTTTTTATCATCTCATAGGCTTGATTAATCTCTTGTGTTTTGGCTGTTGCCTCTTGCATATACTCCTCACCTTTTCCCTGTGACTTGATAATGTCAGGATGATACTTACGCACAAGTTTTCTGTAGGCTTTTTTAATCGTTGCCATATCATCCTCTTTATTTACGCCCAAGATCTTGTAAGCATCATCTAGAGATGCTTTTGGCTGGACATTGTGCATCATCTGCTCAAAGCGATCAAAGATGGCATGGTAAGCCTTTGGGTCAAACTCAAATGCCTCAGCAATAAGTGCGAGTATCTCCTCTTCACTCTTACTTACTTCGCCATCAACAAAAGCGAGCTGTATTAAAAAGCCCATAAATTGTTGCTGCTGTGCCTTGTTTCTCTTGAGTGCCTGACCGAGTCTGTGAGCAATCTCTTCTATATTGTCACTTCGCTCTTTTTCATCATTAAAGATATCTTTTAAAATCTGCTTTGTTTTTTCAGGCTCTGGAAACACTTTACTAATATCATCAAACATAATGCCAACAAGTTGCGCTTCAAGTGCATCAACTCTGCCATCCGCCTTAGCAACCTTGGCAACAAGTGCAACAAAGAGTCCCAAATCACTCCTTCTAATAGAGTCGTATGAGACTGAAAAATCCTTAAACGCCTCTTTTGAGTAGGCCTCATATCTTGAATAACTTTTAAATATATAGTAAAAAACTGCACCTAGTAGTGCCAAAACAATAATATTTCCCATAATTTTCCTTTCTGTTTTGGGCATTATAAATATAAGAAGTAAATAGATGGGTATAATTGCACTTATGAAAAGAATAACAGACATTAATCGTGGTGTAAAGTATATGCTTATTGCATCATTTACCTTCGCAATCATGGGTGCTTTTGCAAAGTTGGCTTCTGGGAGTCTTAGCTCTTTGGAGGTGGTCTTTTTTAGAAATATCGCTGGTGTGATTATCATCGGAGTGGCAATTTTAAAAAATCCTATGCAGCATAAAGGCGGAAAGCCCTTGTTGCTCTTTTTTCGGGGTTTTATGGGCTTTGTCGCACTACTGGCTTTTTTTTATAACATTGCACATATTCCGCTCGGTGATGCTATGACCTACTCAAAAACCTCTCCCATCTTTACTGCTCTTTTTGCTTTTTTGTTTCTACATGAAAAGCTCACTTGGAAGGGGTGGGTAGCTGTCTTTATCGGCTTTATCGGTATCCTCTTTATTACCCAGCCTAGCAGTGTAGGGTTTAGCAAGTATGATTTGTTGGGAATATTTTCAGGAGTGGGTGCAGCTCTTGCCTACACCTCTGTAAGAGAGCTGAAATCCTACTACGACACAAGAGCGATAGTCCTCTCTTTTATGCTCACCGGAACCATAGGCCCTGTTATTCTCTTTTTACTCGCACCCTATGTACAGAGTGATGCTTTAGATTTTATCTTTAGTGAGTTTGTACTGCCTCAGGGGATAGTCTGGCTCTATCTTATCTTGATGGGGCTTTTTGCAACACTCTCGCAGGTGCTAATGACAAAGGCGTATGGAGAGACAAAGGCGGGGATAGTAGGAGCTGTGAGCTATACAAACATCCTCTTCTCCATCGCTGTTGGTGTACTTTTAGGTGATTCTCTGCCAAGTCTGAGTGTAAGTTTTGGAATAATGCTCATAGTCTTAGCTGGAGTCATGGTCGCTCGTGCTAAGTAGATATTAAAAAGAATTAGCTATAATGATATTCAAAAATTAAATTTTAAAGAAGAGCGATGAAACTTTTAGCAGGACCCTGTGTAATCGAGAGTGAAGAGAATATTTTTAAGATAGCTGCCTCACTTGAGAAGTACCATAATGATGCAGATATTGACTTCTACTTTAAGTCGAGCTTTGATAAGGCAAACCGCACTTCGCTAGAGTCATTTCGTGGACTTGGGATAGATGAGGGGCTGAGAATCCTTCAAAAAGTCAAAGATGATTTTGGGTATAAGATAGTTACCGATGTGCATGAGAGTGTTCAAGTAGAGCAGGTATCTCAAGTGGTAGATATGTTACAAATCCCTGCCTTTTTATGCCGTCAAACAGATCTGCTTGTAGCGTGTGCAAGGACAGCGTGTGAAGTAAACATAAAAAAAGGGCAGTTTCTCTCAGGCGATGCGATGCGATACCCACTTCTAAAGGTGTTGCAGACTCGTGGATGCAGTGAAGCAACCTATGAAAATGCTCAAAAGCATGGAGTCTATCTGTGTGAACGCGGCAATAGTTTCGGGTATGGCAATATGGTTGTCGATATGCGAAACTTAGTAATCATGCGAGAGTTTGCACCCGTTATCTTTGATGCAACACACTCTGTGCAGATGCCAACAGCTGAGAATGGAAAAACAGGCGGTGACAGCTCCATGGTACCACACCTCGCAAAGGCAGCCGCTGCTATCGGTGTCGATGGTTTCTTTTTTGAGACACATTTTGACCCGAGCATTGCTTTGAGTGATGGACCAAATATGTTAAAACTAGAAGAGTTAGAGCGTCTAATAGGCACGATTAAAAGAATACGAGCAATTTAAGTAGGAGATGTGAGATGATTACCCTTACTATTGGTGATCCAGAGTTAGAGAGAACATACTATGAAACATTTGGAGGTGATGATGCAAAGTTTGTAGAGTTTCTCTCTGCATCGTGTCATGCTAATAATGTTGAGTATGAGAGAGACCTTTCTCAGTATGAAGCACTCTATGATGAGGCGGAAGCTGAAGGGGAAGCAACATTAACACATGAAGAAGTTTTTGGTGACTTTAGAAAAAAGTATAGTATCTCTTAAATACTCAAAATATAAACAAAATTACAAAGGAAAAAATTAAATGAAACTAATCGAAGGTAAATTAAAAGTAGTAAATGGCAAAAAGATTGCTATAGTGAGTACACGATGGAATCACTTTATCGTAGATAGACTCGTTGAGGGTGCAAAGGACGCTTTTGATCGTCATGGTGGAGAGGAGCAGGATTTGACACATGTACTTGTTCCGGGTGCTTTTGAGCTTCCTATGATAGTAGATCAACTCCTTGCATCAGGGAAGTATGATGCTATTTGCGCACTTGGTGCTGTTATTCGTGGGGCGACACCACACTTTGATTATGTCTCTGCAGAGGCTACGAAGGGGATTGCCTCTATGAGTTTGAAGTACCAAAAACCGGTAAGCTTTGGACTTTTGACTACTGATACTATTGAGCAAGCTATAGAGCGTGCAGGAACAAAGGCTGGAAACAAGGGCTTTGAAGCTATGGCTACAGTTATAGAGATGTTAGATCTCTACGAAGGACTCTAAGATGGCTACAAGACATCATGCAAGAATGGCAGTAGTATCGCTGCTTTATGCTTTTGATTTGGGAAATGGCAACACGGCAGAACATACGGCAGAGATTTTAGAAGAGAAGAAGATTCGTAACAAACAAAAGGATTTTGCCCTTGATTTGTATGAGGGTGTAATGGAACATCTTGAGGTGTGTGATAGAGCGATTATTGAGCATCTTAAAGATTGGGATTTTGAGAGACTTGGAACTATTGAGCGTGCTACACTCAGACTTGCTGCCTATGAGATACTCTTTGGAGAGCTTGATTCGGCTGTGGTTATTAATGAAGCCGTTGAAATAACCAAAGCTTTTGGAACAGAGCAGTCTCCAAAGTTCATAAATGGTGTTTTAGACGCTATCTCAAAAGATGCGAAGAAGAACTAGATAGATGCAAAAATTACTCCTCCTTTTTGCTTTTTTTCTAGGTACACTCTATGCAAAAACAGCGCCCATTGACTACACAAAGAGAAATAACTGTCTGAAGTGTCATGGTGGCATAGAGCATATCCGTGAAGAGAGTTCTAAGATGTCAAAAGCGATAGCTCAAAAGGCAAAAGAGGTAGGGTATGCAAAAAATAGTTGTATAGTCTGTCATGGTGGAAACCCTGCAACAAAACATAAAAACAAAGCGCACAAGGGTACTATCAAATACTTTTTAGAGCATGAGGGACCAAAGGAGTTCTACCCCGCACCGGGTAGCTCGTGGATAAATAAAAATACCTGTGGTATGTGTCATCCTAATCAAGTAGCTGCTCAAATGAACTCTCTTATGATGACAGAGCAGGGGAAAATCCAAGGAGCGATGTGGTCCTTTGGTGCAAAAGAGGGATATACCCATGTAAATGGAAACTACAAAACAAAAAACCCGACAGATATTCATGCTCGTTTAGGGACAAAAAAGTATCAAGAGTATATGGCAAAACTCAGTAAAATGGAGCCACAAGCATTTCCAAAAGAGATGCAACAACTCCCACCCGCACCAACTGCAGAGGAGATACAAAAAGATCCATCACTTGCTGTCTTTACCTATCTGCGTCAGGAGTGTCTGCGTTGCCATACCGGAAGTAAAGGTCGTTCTCGTCGAGGAGACTACAGAGGCATAGGGTGTGCCGCGTGTCATGTTCCTTACTCTAATGCTGGACTCTATGAGGGAGGCGATAAATCTATCTCTAAAAAAGAGCCGGGACATATGTTGATCCACTCCATTCAGAGTTCACGAAAGGTAAAAGTAAATGTTCATGATATAAACTACTCAGGTGTACCAACTGAGACCTGTTCAACTTGTCATAACCGTGGGAAACGCATAGGGGTAAGTTATCA
>JALWSY010000083.1 GCA_027083035.1 Sulfurimonas sp.
AACACTACTGCTAAACTCATCCAAAGAGTAGTTATGCATCTTGGCATCAAGGTGCTGCTCATAATTGACAGCGAGTCCACCACCGATATTTATATTTTTAAGCGCAGTTGCACCTAGTTTTGTTAGTTCTGCATAGATGTTTCCTGCTTCTCGCAAGGCTCTTTTAATGGGGGAGATATCATCGAGCTGAGAACCGATATGAAAATGAATCATGCTTAACTGCTCTATAAGTCCAGCTTCTTGAAGTAATCGTGTTGCTTCGAGTGTTTCAGTTGCCGTTAGACCAAACTTTGCATCAATACCTGCACTTTTTGCCCAAATACCACTTCCTGTACTATGCAATCTTACTCGTATGCCAATCTCAGGTACTTTTATACTGCTCTCTTTTGCGACCTCTATTATAGTCCTTAGCTCCCCAAGTCCTTCAACTGTAATAGTTATCTCATATCCACTCTGAGCAGCGATAAAGCCAAGGGTAATCATCTCTTTATCTTTAAAGCCATTGACTGTAATGTTAGCTCCCTTTTTGAGTTGACTCATGGCTAAAATCAGCTCCGCTTTACTGCCTGCTTCAAGTCCATATGAAAAAGAGTCTCCCTCTTTAGTGATAGCTGTAACAACAGAGGGAAACTGATTTACTTTCAGAGGAAAAACAGCTTGAAATGCTCCTTTGTAGTTATGCTCCTGCATGGAGTTGTGAAAAGAGCTGTAAAGTGTTTTAATCTGTTTATGAATAAGATGAGGAAAGCGCAGAAGAATAGGTCCACGGATACCACTTTTACGTATCTTTTGGGTAATATCGTAAAGAGAGGGGCTTGATTTATAGTTCACTTGAACTTTATCGCCCTCTATAATAAAGTTGTTATCAGACCAAAGATTTATACCATATTTTTTCAAATGCAGAGCCTATATATGAAGCTTATTGTGAAAATATTTGTCTATATCAAAATAGATTTCTCCATTACGATTTTTAAAAGTAAGATGGCTTTTATCTAATTCTTTTATACTTTTTACACCCATGACAGCTAATACTGTTTTCATACTTTTGATGAGATTTTTATGGTAGTTTCCTATCTCTTTGCCCTCTTTAACAACAAGGTATGATGCTCTCTTTTTCTCATCTTGTGTTGCAAGTCCGACAGGACATACATGAGAACCAAAACCAGAACACATTCGCGCACGAATACATCCACCACTCATCATAAATCCACGAGCAATACCGACAGCATCAGCACCCATGCACATCGTAATAATTACATCATCAGGTGTGAGTATCTTACCACTTGCTATGATTTTAATGTTGTGGCGTACCTCATGTTTTTTGAGGATAGTGTCTAAGAGATAAAGAGCATTGTTTGTAGTAAGTCCAACAGACTCCATAAGCTCTAGGGGAGCAGTAGCACTTCCACCCTCACCACTATCTACCGTGATAAAATCAGGAATATTTTTGCCAGCCATTTTTCTCTTAGCTATGGCAACTGCTAACTCTTCAACAGCTGCTGCATCAGAGATGACTATTTTAAATCCAACAGGTTTTTCTGAGAGTTTTTGGAGTTTTTCAACAAAATCTAAAAGATCTTCTGTTGTCTCTGCATAAGGAAAGCGGTTTGGTGAGAAGACATTTTTGCCCTCTTCAACACCTCGATAGTAAGCAATATCTGCTGTTACTTTATTTCCTGCTAATTTTCCACCTGTCTGCTTCGCACCTTGGGCAATTTTAATCTCTGTCATACGGCAAAACTTCATCACCTTTTGATATTTTAGGGGATCAAATTCGCCATTTTTATCACGTACACCATAAAGTCCTGAACTCATTTGAAAAATCATGTTTGGGATAGATGCAGGAACTGTTTTAGGAAAAGCTTCAAGTGGTGCATCCCAGTTTACACGAAAGAGAATATGTGATGCAGTATCGTAAATATAGGTGTTTTGTGTACTTTTATTTAAGAGGATATTTCTATACCACTTGAGTGCTACTTTTCTGTTAAAGAGTGTATCGCCAACTTTAAAAGCAAACTCTGCCAAAGGTGTTGCTTTGACTACTTCTAAATAGTCACAATCATCTAAATCAGGCTTAAGTGTAAAGAGGTGGTTTGAAGTAAGTGAACCCTCTCCAGTATTTATGGTGAGTCCTGAGTATGCGCCAGCCAAACTAAAGGCACGTACAGCTTCCGGGCTGAGCGCTCCATCACTCATAGCGGAGCGGATAACAGGTGTCTCTGAAATAAATGGAAATTTTCTATCTTCGCCAAAAACTACTTCTGTATTTGCATCAACTTCATTCTCATTTAAGACACTTGCTGCGTGTTTGATAACAAAACGAGAGCCAGAAAATGGTTGATTGACTGAGAATGATTGGTAGTTTGGTTTATCTTTTGCTGCTTTATAAACCCAATCTACCTTATCTTTAGACTCGTAAAACTTCTCATCTGCGAAGTATTGACGTAGTGGTTCCCTGAGTGATTCAAAAAGGTATCTAAATCTCCCAATAACAGGGTAGTTAATTAACAGCGCATGCTTGCGTTGTACATATTTGTCGTAAATGAAGAGATTTGCAATAAGCAATACCCCAGCTAAAATAAAAAACTCAAGAAAATCTAAAAAGACTTCCCATGCTCCATCGATAAATTCCATCTTAAAAATCCTTAAGTGGTATAACTTTTTCTGATTTAGCTTCCAAATCTTTCACCCATATAGTACCATCTTTTCTCTCATTTTCACCAATGACACAGCAATATTTTGCATTTACCTTATCAGCTGCTTTGAGATGGTTTTTAAGATTTTTTGGTTTGTAATCGCAAGTGACTTTATCACTTTTGCGTTTTTGGTGTGTAAGGTTTACAACCATGTCTACAGTCTCTGCATCCATAGAGCCAATGTAATACCCCTCACGAGATTTTTGTGGCATCTCAATAAGCTCCATAAGACGCTCAATCCCCATAGCAAAACCAACCGCAGGAGTAGGGCGACCATCTAAGAACTCTACAAGCCTATCATAACGACCACCACCGGCGATGGCACTCTGCGAACCGATGTTATCGCTGACAAATTCAAAGGCTGTTTTTGAGTAGTAATCAAGTCCTCGAACAAGATTTGTATCTACCTCATAGGCTATCTCATTTGCATCAAGAATCTCTTTAAGCTTATCAAAATCACTCTGGCACCCATCGCACAGAGCATCTATAAGCTTTGGTGCATCTGCGTAGAGAGATTGGCACTTCTCATTTTTACAATCTAAAACACGGATAGGGTTCGTATCTTTTCGACGCTTACAATCCTCACAGATTGAGTCTTCTACAGACTCTATAAAAGAGACAAGAGAGTCACGATATGCTGGCATACAGTTTTGATCACCCAGTGAGTTTATCTGCAGCCTGTAACCGATACCACACGCTTGTAAAATATCTGCAACCATCATAATCATCGTAGCATCTTCATAAACACTCGCCACACCAAAACTCTCTACACCAAACTGATGAAACTGTCTCAAACGACCCTTTTGTGGTCTCTCATAACGAAACATAGCACCATGGTAAAAGTATCGATGCAAACCACCCGCTTTATCAAGTTTCTTTTGAATAAAAGCACGAACAACCCCAGCTGTTCCCTCTGGACGCAGACAGACATCATTTCCACCCTTGTCGATAAACTGATACATCTCTTTACCGACTATATCGCTACTCTCACCAACGCTGCGTTTAAAGAGTGCCGTCTCTTCAAGTAGAGGTGTTTCAATAAAGTGAAAACCATATCTCTGCGCAATATCAGTTGCAAGATTTATAAAGTAAGTAAAACGCTCATAATCCTCACTTAAAATATCATTCATACCCCGTAGTGATTTAATCATCTCATCCCTTTTTTATGGCTTTTAATTAGTGTTGCAAGGATACCATTTTTTCTCTTGATTACTTCTGAGGAATAAAGTAGAGAACACTCTCAAATATCCCCTCCATGTAGTGTCTGAGATAGATTTTATAATCACTTCGAATGGCTAAAACTCTCTGCGGTACTCTGTACCAATCTTCCGCCTTGTGGTATATACAGATGGCAAGAGTAGGGTGGGATTTTAAGATAGTTCTCTTCGCACCCTCTATGGCACTCTGTTCAGCCCCTTCAATGTCGAGTTTTATGTAATCAACTGCTGCATCATTTATGATTGCATCAATAGTCTCAATAGTGACACTCTCTTCTCCTTGTGTGTAGATAGCCGAAAAAGACTTCTCCTCATTAAAAAAGAGTTGCTCTTTTTTTGCGCCAATGCCACAATGAACAAAGCTAATGTTACTATATGCTCCAAGCTCTCTTTTTGCTATTTTTAGATTACTCTCTATTGGTTCAACTACCCATATCTTCTCAAAATCAGGATAGTTTTTAATTACTTCACTTGCTGTATCACCCACATAACCACCGCCATCAAAAAAGCGGATATTTTGCATCTTTGGGAGAATCTCTTTGTCAAAGTATTGTGCTTCGTGGTTGTTGGTAAAGCCCTCCATAAAGTTGTAATCCAAAGAGATTTTAAAGTTTAAAAGTTTTGTGAAGATTTTTTTTGATGCATCATCTGCTAAGAGGGCATAGGTTTTTTTATACTGTGCATAGTTTGTATGAAAATCCTCTGCAAAATCTTCCATAAAGGGAGGGGGTATCAGTGTAAGTGAAGAGTATTTGAAGAGAGCAAGATAGCTAATATGCGCAAATCCCATAGCATCTAGTCTTTTTTTTACTTCAAGGGGACTTCCTGTAGCTGTCCAGAGGATAAGTGCATCTGTTGGAACATCTTCGATTTTAAAAATCTCTTTTTTGCGTGAACGCTGCACCCGAGTGAAATCATCAATTATCCCATCGACCTTGAGAAATTTTTGCAGATTTCTGGTGAGTTTGTTGATACCGAGTATATACTTTTTAACATCTGTTGCATACATAAAACGCTCTACAAGTGCTTTGTCATGAGTATTAATATACTCTTCGCCTATGTGCGTTATGAGAGATGCTCACTATTGATATTGTTTAATATTTTTTGGGTAATTTTTTCGATTTTTAAATTTGCATCAATCTCTACAAGTTCAATATTTAAAAGTTTACACGCCTCTATGATAGCCTCTTGGATATGAAGCAGATACTCACTTCCTCTAAGCTCTATGCCATCGAGCTCTTTTTGAGAGAGACGAAACTCCAGCTCCTCTTTTGTGAGGCGAAGCAGATAGACTTTTTGTGGATAGATTCCTTTTGTAGCAAAATCATTAAGCGTGATAAGGTCCTGTTTTTGCAAAGTCCCTTGTGTGAGTGCATAGGCAATCCCACTCACAGCACTTCTATCGGAGATAATCATCCTCTTTTCTAAATTTGGTTCTATGACTTCATGAATATGCTCTGCTCTATCAGCTAAAAAGAGAAGAAACTCTGCTCTTTTACTTTGAGCCTTTGTAGAGAGTACAATCTCACGAATTTCAATGCCTAAAGAGGTGGCACCCGGTTCTTTTGTGATGATGGCATCAGGAAAAAGTTTTGAGAGTGCGGCAATCTGCGTACTCTTTCCCGCCGTATCAATCCCCTCTATTGCAATGTACATGAGGTCATACTCCCGATAATTTTTTGAACATCTTTTGGCAAGAGATGCTCTGTTTTACCATTAAATTTAAGAAGATTTCTCACGATAGAGGAGCTGATAAAAGCGTGTTTGAGTTTTGGCATGAGATA
>JALWSY010000084.1 GCA_027083035.1 Sulfurimonas sp.
CCATTCCGAACCCAGAAGCTAAGCCCCTCATCGCTGATAATACTCTCCCTTTCAGGGTTGGAAACGTAGGTCGCTGCCTAGTTGATCAGATACTCTTTTTTATTTATTCCCACTTTTTTTATTTATGTTGACTTTTTATACTGTTGTACTTTTTCATTCACTTATATAGTTACTTTTTGCATTATTTATTTTGATATACTTCTTTCATTGAAGGATGAAAATGAAAAAGATTGTTGGTTTTGCTTTTATTGCTTTGGGAATTTTCCTTGAGGTTATGTGGTTGGGTTTCTGTTTTGGCAGTGTGATTGTTGGTATTTTGCTTCTTGTTTTTGCACCTCGTATTCTTTTTTTTCCGTTTAACTTTTTTTTACTTGTTGGCTTACGAATTATGTATGCAGAGGCATTTAGGAATTTTGAAAAAGCTTCAGGACGTAGTTACAGTTATACATACCACGGAGGATACAGTAACACAGATGGACCTAACCACTCACTTTCTCACTCTAAAAGTAGGATTGAAGAGTATTATGAGGAGTTAGAGTCTTCTCCAAGTGATGATTTTTCAGTCATAAAGAAAAATTATAGAAGATTAATGAAAGAATACCATTATGACTCTCTAGTCAGCAAAGGTTTACCAAAGGAAATGTTAGCATATTCAGAGGAGAAAACTAAAAGACTCAATGAAGCATATGCTGCTATTAAAGAGTTGAGGGGATAACCTTCTGTTTTATGCTATAATTCTACCAAAATATTCTACTATAAGTGACATACAAGTACCACATGAAATCATCAGATGTAAACAGTATCCTTAATAATAAAGAGCGTCTTCTCACACAAATATATTTTGACTTGCAGCGCTTTTTTGAAGAAAAATATGGTCATGATACAGTTGTTTTCATGGAGATAGGTACTTTTTTTGAAGTTTATGAAGTAAATAATGATGATGAGCAGATTGGAAAAGCTAAAGAGATTGCAGAACTGCTAAATATTCAACTTACAAAAAAAAATAAATCAATAGTCGAAAATTCAGATAAAAATCCTCTGCTTGCCGGAGTGCCTGCTGTTAGTTTTGAACGTTACTTAAACAGACTGATACAGGAGCAAAAATATACCATAATAGTAGTGAAGCAAAAGGGTACTCCTCCTAAGATAAGCCGCTACATTTCTCAGATTATCTCTCCGGGTACAAATTTTGATCATATTGTAGATAATGATGACAATTATATTGTTTCTATATTAGTAGATAGCTATAAGGGAATGTATAGTATAGGATACTCTGCTATTGATGTAACTACGGGGAAGACTTGGTTGTATGAGACACACTCGACTAGTGAAGATCCATCCTATGCTATTGATGAAGTTTTTAATCTTCTCAATGTCTATAGGACAAGTGAAGTTGTGGTAACTTTTTTAGATGGTATTAGTAATCAGAAACATTTGATGCAGTATTTGGAGATTCCAGAGCATTATCACTACTCAGTAAATAATGAAAGACCGAAGATAGATTTTCAAAACAGACTCTTTGCGGAGGTCTATCAGATCCAATCACTACTCTCACCCATAGAACATTTGGATTTGGAACGCAATCCAATGATTACTGAATCTTTAGCTATTTTAATCCACTTTGTTATAGAGCATGATTATCATATAGTACAGAAGATGTCTATGCCTCGCCTTATTGATAATCGTCGTTTTATGTATCTTGGTAATAATGCCTTAGAGCAGATGGGAATTATCTCTAAAGATAGAAAAGAGTTTACTCTTTTAAAGATGATGGATAGAAGTGCGACTGCTATTGGGAGACGACTGCTCAAAGAGAGACTTTTAAATCCAATAATGGAAGAGGGTGAGTTAAATCGCCGCTACAATCTTATAGAGAAAGTCTCCTCACACTTGCGTTACCTTGATGAGACCATGCGAGGTATCTATGATTTAGAGCGACTTGCTCGTAGAGTTAATCTTGCAAGACTGCATCCTTTTGAGATGAATCATATGTATGATTCTATGGTAGCAGTCAAGGAGTTAATGCTCTATGTAAAGAAGCATAAAATACAAAAAACCCCTTTTCATGAGAGTGAACTTGAGGAGTTTTTACGAGATATTCGTAAAAGTATAGACCTTGATATCTCTCGTCGTTTTACAAATAATAGCGTGGATGAGAACTTTTTGATGCAGGGTGTTGATGAGGGCATTGATAGGCTTGTCGAAGAGAATCGTATCATGCTTATCGCTTTTAGTGATATCATCAAAAAGATAGAACAACTTTTAGAAGTGGCAAATGTTGGGAGTTCTAACAGGGTTGTTACATTGGGACTTTTAGAGAAAGAGGGGTATTACATCTCTCTTTCTAAAAACAGATTTTCTTTGATTGAAAGCGCTTTTAAAAAAGATGAAACTCTATGTAAATTTAATGTAAAGAAATTGACTAATAGTGTAAAAATTACTTCATCGTTTACAGATGAGTTGTCTGATAAACTAATGAAAAATCGCCGTACAATCGTTACCTTAGTGAAAGAGAAGTATATTAAACTGCAACTTCTTTATGAACGAAGATACTCCCTTCTTTTTGATAGAGTGATATCTTATGTCGCAGATCTGGATGTAGCGGTGAGTTCATCAAAGGTAGCACAAGCCTATAATCATTCTCGTCCTATGATAGTAGATGTAAAAGAGGATGAGAACTTTATGCAGATTATGCAACTGCGTCATCCTCTCATAGAGGTGCAGGAGAGTGGGGGCATTTATGTGCCTAATGATATAGTGATGGGAAACCGTGACTATATGGATCTGCCCCATCCAAAGACGGTCATGCTCAATGTCTCTGTTCACGATGGACATGATATCAATGGTGTTCTTCTCTATGGGATAAACTCTAGTGGTAAATCCTCTTTAATGAAGAGTATAGGTATAGCTACACTTATGGCTCAATCAGGCTTTTTTGTAAGTGCTTCTGTGATGAAGTTTAGTATTTTTGACTCTCTTTTTACACGCATTGTCTCAAAAGATAATCTTGCAAAGGGACTCTCAACCTTTGCAGTAGAGATGTTAGAGCTAAAAAATATATTTAATCGCTCCACAGTACGCTCTTTAGTCTTAGGTGATGAGATAAGTCATGGAACAGAGACACTCTCGGGTGTGGCTATTGTCGCTTCGGCCATTAAAAAACTTGCTGCAACGCGTTGTATATTTCTCTTTGCAACTCACCTGCATCAACTCTCCACTATGCCAGAGATTATCAGACTTGATAATGTAGTAGATTTGCATTTGAGTGTTGAGTATGATGAAGAGAGTGATAAACTTCTCTTTAACAGGGTGTTACAAGAGGGGAGTGGGAGTAGTATCTACGGTTTGGAGTTTGCGAAATCTTTACACATGGATAGTGAGTTTTTAGAAGAGGCAAATGCAATCCGCAAAAGACTCTCAAATGATTTTGATGAGTTAGAGCTTCTTGTGAAGAAGAAAAAATCTAAATACAACAAAGAACTCTATGTAACTAAGTGTGTAATATGTGGTGCAGTTGCCCAAGATGTGCATCATATTTCACAAAGAAGTTTAGCTGATGATGCAGGTTTTATCGGGCATTTTCACAAAGATAACAAACACAATCTTATTCCTTTGTGTAAAGAGCATCATAATCAGATTCATGAGGGAAAACTGCATGTCAATGGTTTTATTATGACAAGTAAGGGATTAGAGTTACAATTTGAAGAGCAGATGCGCAAACCTGAGGTGAAAAAAGCTATAGAACCTGAAATAAATGAAAAAGTGGAGATTAAGGAGAGTGAAGAGGAGCCTAAAGGCTTTGTTCTTGATGATTGGTAAAGTAGTCTTATGTGTATAAGACTACTTTATATATTAAGAGAGTAGTGTTTTAACGCATTCGTTTATGCGTTTTCCATCTGCATTTGCTGAGAGTTCTTTTGACGCCGCTCCCATTACTTTACCCATATCTTTCATAGAATTTGCACCGACTTTTTCTATAATCTCTTTGAGTCTGTTGCGCAGTTCCTCATCACTCAACTGCGCTGGAAGATACTCTTTATAGTAAGAAATTTCATCTAATTCAATTTGCATCAAATCATCACGACCTGCTGCTTTGTACTGTGATGCTGCATCATCTCTGCGTTTTACTTGGGATTGGATGATTTTGATAATATCTGCATCACTTAGCTCTCTTCTCTCATCAACTTCAACCTGTTTAAATGCCGATGTTAAAAGGCGCAGAGCATCTCTTTTTTTTGTATCTTTTGCTTTCATAGCATTTTTTACATCTGTATTTATTCTCTCTCTTAATGACATTCATAAACCTTTTTGTGGAACTAAAATTGCTAGAATTATAACAAAATTAATAGACTTTTATGGAAAATATTGAATGAAAATAAGAATCTTCACCACTTTTACACTACTTTTTGCTATACTTTCCTTAGGTGGATGTACAGCAGGACTTACGGAGCCTGAGATTAACTTTGAACCGCCAAAATATGTTGAGCAGATGCCTTCGCGTGAAGAGAAAAAGGAGTTTGCATCAACAGGAAGTATTTTTGGGCAGGGGGATAATCCTCTTTTTTCAGACCATAAGGCGATGAATGTTAATGACATTGTTACTGTTGTAATTTTAGAGACAGCCAAAAGCTCCAATGTAGGTGCAAGACAGCTTAGTGAAAGTGGTAGTTCTGATTTAGGTGGGGGTATATTCTCGAGTGCTGGTGCGGCAAATGGGTCTGTAAAAGCGGGAATAAATAATCTCAACGGTTATACAGATGTCGGTTTTAAGTCAAATTCTATAACGAGTTACAAGGGACAAGGAACTGCGACAAAGGATGCAAGCTTTACGACGACTGTCTCTGCACGAGTTGTGAAGATATTAAAAAATGGTAACTACTTTATCTCTGGCAGTCGAGAGATTCTTATTGATGATCAGAAGCAACTTATCCAGATAAGTGGTGTGATTCGTCCTTATGACATAGACCAAAATAATAACATTAATTCATCACAGATGAGTGATGCAAAGATTCTTTATAAAACAGAAGGGGATGTTGATCGTGCAAATAAGCAGGGATGGGGGACAAAGGCAGTTCAAGCTATCTGGCCTTTTTAGTTTAGGGTTTCTTTTTTTAGCATCTTCGCTTTTTGCGCAAAGTTTTGCAGACTTTAAAAGAGAGCAACAGAGTGAATTTGCACAGTATCGTGATGTGCGAGATCAAGAGTTCAATAACTATCTAAAGAGTGAATGGGAGGAATATACAGCTAAAAATTCCCCTCCAGTTTACGAAAATCCTAAACCAAAACATATTTCACCTACAGTCGCTAAGAAGATTATTAGTGTTGGTCCCAAGATACACATTAGAGTCCCTGAGGTTCAAAAAAAAGAGTCTATTTCAGCAAAAGAGAAACAAAAGAAAAAGTCAAGAGATATCTCGTTTGTGTTTTATGGACAGGAACTCTCTTTTGACATAGATCCAAAATTTAAAAGAGCGACTTTTTATCCACTCAATCAAAGTGGTATAGCACATTTTTTTGACACAATGGCTTCAAGTGAATATGAAGCTACTCTTGAAGAGATAAGAGAGAGTATAAAAGAGTTAAACTTAAATGATTGGGGAGTCTATCTTCTTGTGAATCAACTCGCTGCTACACTCTACCAAGAGAGTGATGAGAGAAAACTCTTTAGCTGGTTTATCTTTAATAAACTTGGCTATGCTGTTAAAGTGGGACTTGCTTCTAAACATATTGTCTTGATGCACTATAGTCAAAAAGTAATCTATGATACTCCTCGATATAAATTTGGCAATCGACTCTTTTATGTAGTGAGTAGTTATGCCAAAGGTATTTCACAAAAAGTTTATACTTATAAGCAAAATTATCCACAAGCATTTAAACCCCTTGATATGACACTTAAAACGCTTCCAAATTTTCAAGAACAACTGCAGGAGAAGAGGCTTTCTTTTAGAGAGTATGGAAAAGAGTATAAATTTCACTATCTGTATGATAAAAATCTTATAGATTTTATGGCAACTTATCCTCAAGCTGATTATGAAACTTTTTTCAACGCACCAATGCAGGAGAAAACATATAGGAGTCTTGCTGAGGAGTTAAAGCAATATATCAATGGAAAAAATGCAAGTGTTGCACTTAATTTTGTCTTGAATTTTGTTCAAAAAGCATTTGTATATGAGGTAGATCAAGAGCAGTTTGGGCGGGAGAAGGTTATGTTTGCACAAGAGACTCTTTTTTATAACAAATCAGATTGTGAAGATAGAGCGATTTTATACTCCTATCTGGTAAAAGAGCTTTTTGGCATAAGTGTAATAGGCGTGAAGTATAGTGACCATATGGCAACAGCACTCTACATACCGATGAAGGGAGATAGTGTAAAGGCAGGAAAAAGACGATTTGTAATAGCTGATCCTACCTATGTGAATGCAAATATTGGAGAGAGTATGCCTAAATATAAAAGTAAAACTCCCGAGAGTTTTATTATAGTAAGAGGTGAGTAGGTTTATGTATCAAAGTAGTTGTGCGTTAAATGTAAGTATTGGCGAAGGAGAAGAGCTGATAGGGAGGCTAAAAAGTTCTGAGAAGTTAAATTGCATATTGATAAATATAGACAATTTTTCAACAGTAAATAGCGCTTATGGATATGATGTTGGTACAAAACTGCTGTGTCAATTTGCAAAATACTTAACAGTTGTCAAACCACATACATCAGAACTCTATCGATACTACTCAGATAATTTTATTCTCCTTGATGCTAGAGAGTTGGATAGAAGGAGTTTAGGGGATATCGCTGAGTCTATTTTATCTTTTTTTGCTTCTACAGAGATAGTTGTTGATGAGGATTTTGAATTTAAGCTCTCTTTGAGTATAGGTATATCAACTGCTAGAGGCGTTGTAAATATAACACAGGCGGAACTTGCTATCAAAGAGCTTCGAGAAAGTAGAAAAAATTCGTATCTCTTTTTTAATCCTTACTCTGATTATGTGCATCAAGAGCAAGAAAATATTTATTGGATAACAAAGATTAAAGAGGCTGTAGCTGAAGAAGATATTGTAGCCTATTTTCAGCCTATTATCAATAATGCTACCGGAAAAGTTGAGAAATATGAGTGCCTTGCAAGATTGCGTGATGATGATACAATTGTCTCACCTTTTTACTTTATGAATGCAGCGAAGGTGACCGGAAGCCTCTCTTATGTGACAAAGGCATTGATTGCCCAGAGTTTTAAGAAGTTTAGTAATACAGAGTTTGAATTCTCTTTAAATATAACTGGAGAGGATTTGATGGAGGATTATTTAGAGAGTGTTTTATTGAAAAATGTAAACAAGTACAATATCCATCCCTCTAGAGTGGTGTTGGAGATGCTTGAAAATATCACCACTTTAGATAAAGGAAATAGTATGAGACAATTAAATACCTTACGAGAACATGGATTTAAAGTTGCCATCGATGATTTTGGTGCAGAAAATTCAAATATGTCTCGTCTTTTAGAGATTCATCCCGATTATTTGAAGATTGATGGAGCTTTTATTAAAAATATTGTAGATGATGAGAAGAGCCAGATTATTGTTGATGCAATAGTCTCTCTATGTAAAAGAAGCGGGATTAAGATTATTGCTGAGTTTATTCATAACAAAGAGGTTCAGAAGAGGGTAAAATCGTTAGGGATTGAATACTCTCAAGGATTTTATTTTAGTGCGCCACAACCTGATTTGGTTGTGGTAGAAGATGTGTAGGGTTCGTTAGTAATCAAAGGCAACTTTATAGGTTGGATCATCTTCACTATAGCTACAGTGTGGTCCAGCTTTTTTCAAAATAGCTTTACAATCATTTGAGAGGTGACGCAAGAGGAGATTTTTTCCTGCATCTTCATATCTTTTTACAATGGCATCTATGGCTTCAACACCTGAAAAGTCTAAAACTCTTGCATTTTTAAAGTCTATTACAACGCGTGGTGGATCTTGGTCTATGTCAAAGTTATCCGAAAAAGTTGTAGCACTTCCAAAGAAGAGGGGACCATCAAGCTCATAGACTTTCGTACCATCCTCTTCAACATGGGTTCGTGACCAGATGCGTGCATGTTTCCATGCAAAAACAAGAGCTGAGATGATAACACCTGCGATGACGGCTATAGCTAAATCTTCAACAACTGTGATGATAGTTACAACGACCATCACAAAAACATCGCTGCGAGGCATATGCTTTATATGTGAGAAGCTTGACCACTCAAAGGTACCGATACTCACCATAAACATAATCCCAACAAGAACACCTACAGGAATAGTATTGAGCACATCAGTAAGTGAGATAACCAAGACTAAAAGACCGGTAGCCGCTACAAAAGAGGAGAGTCTTCCGAGTCCTCCTGATGTAAAGTTAATGATACTCTGACCAATCATAGCACACCCTGCCATACCACCAAAAAATCCTGCTGTCATATTACCACAGCCAAGAGCTATACACTCTTTGTTTCCACTTCCTCGCTCTCCACTCATTTCATCTAAAACAGCAAGTGTAAGGAGTGACTCGATGAGTCCAACAAGAGCCATAATAACAGCATAAGGAAGTACCATAAGGATTGCATCAAGACTAAAGAGCGTATCTGGAACTATAAGATGTGGAAGCTGTCCTTTAAATTCGCTCAGGTTTGCAAGTGAGCCAACTGTGAGAGTGTCTATTTTCATAAAGTAAACAACAAGTGTAAGCAGAACTATGGCAACTAAACCAGAGGGAACAACCTTTGTAAATTTTGGAAGTAAGTACATGATAAGCATAGTAATACCTACTATGATATACATACTCATACCTTGACCTTCAAAGAACTTAAACTGTGCCATAGCGATAACAATAGCGAGTCCATTGACAAAACCATACAGAGCTGGTTGTGGTACAAGACGGATAAACTTACCAAGTTTAAAAACACCTACTAAAATCTGTATAGCACCGGCGATGATAGTTGCAAGGAGTACATAGTTGAGTACATGGACATAGAGTGTGTCTCCACTCATCCCTGCTGCAGAGAGTTTTTCATTTGCCTGTACTACTAGACCTATCATAACTACAGCAACACTTCCTGTCGCACCACTAATCATACCCGGTTTTCCACCGATAAGAGAGGTGATGACACCAATGATAAATGCTGCATATAGTCCAACAATAGGGCTCACTCCCGCAATAAAACTAAATGCAATAGCTTCAGGAATAAGAGCAACAGCAACAACGAGACCAGAGAGTACATCATTTTTTATATTTGGTGATGCATATTTTTTTAAATCAAACACAGTCAACCTTCGATTTTAAATTTGCGAATTATACCTTTTCTTTACTGTTAAGTATCTTCATTTACAAGGATAATACCAAATGTTCCTTTTTGTGTTTCTATTGTTGCGAAGCATTTTGGTTCCCTGCTCTCTAAAATAGTAAAAATAGTTGTATCTTCTCTTGGAAGTGGAGGTGATATATCTACTGCATCTATGCTTTTATCGAAGTATTGCAGTGAGAGTCCAACGATGGTATTCATAGTTTCATCTGCAACATCTTGGTAGATTGTATCTCTTTCATTTGCATTAAACCCTTCAGGTATCATGTAGTTGCTAAATGCCTCTAGGATGTTTTTTGAGTAGAGGAGTATTACTTTTCCATGAAATCCTCCAGAGAATTGTATCTGTGAAAAGAGTATATCTGGGTCTGATATTTCTAAAGTTTTACTTGTACTCGTTATAGTCTGTATCGCTTTTTTTATAAAAAGTTCTGATTGCATAATAATAGTTGTGATAATACTTTTACCTCTGTTATTGTCTTGTGCATCATAGTATAGATTAAGATTTTTATTTTTATGTAGAGGGATATAGAAGTGAAAACTTACACCTTGACCTAGCTGATTATCAATAGTTACTTTTCCCTGAAGATGTTTGAGTTCACTCTTTATAGCACTCAGTCCTATACCTATGCCAGAGATTTCACTAGCACTCTCTTTTGTACTAAAATTCTCCTCAAAGATAAGTTCACAGAGTTCCTCTTCACGCATGTTCTCTATCTCTTGCGCTGTTTTTATTCCTTTTTCGACTGCTTTTTGTGCAAGTTTTTTCGTATCTAAACCACTTCCATCATCGCTGAGAGTAAGTAGTAGAATTTCCGCATTTATACTATAACTGCAGGATATTTGTGCAAGAGGATTTTTTCCTGTGGCTTCCCTCTCCTCTATATCTTCTATGCCATGATCAAGTGCATTATTAAAGAGATGGATAAGTTGTTTCATAAAGAGTTTTAAGCGTGGAGAGACTTTAAGTGAAAGATTTCCTTCTATTTTAAGAGGAAGAACTTCTTTGTCTAATTTTTGTGCCATCTGTTCTACATAGTTTTTATAGGGATTGAGCATTTCAATGAGAGGAATGTTTTTGAGTTTATGGATGTCACTAAGAATTGTATTGAGTGCTATTTGTTGTTCTAAATTAAACTTGTAAACAAAAGCTTTCAACTCAAACTCTATTGCACTAATAGCATCAACATCAACACTAATTGCACGAGAAGAGTTTAAAAACTCTTCTCCCATAGCGGCATTTATCACAGCGATATCTTTTGCAAAACTCTCTTGAAGATTTGCCTCTTTAGAGCTAGAGAGAATCTCCTCTTGGGATGAGAGATTTTGGATTTTTAGCTCTAGATCATGAATAGAGTTTGAGATGTAAATCATTCCTTTTTGTGAAAAGTTTCCTTTAAAGGTATGCAGCTCTTTTTTGATATTGCTTATATTAAAAAGAGAGTTTTCGGTATGGGAGTGAAGGAGTTTGAGGAGTTGTTCAAAGTCATTTTTAAGATCAATAAAATCATTTTTATTAGATGCAACATTCATGAGAAGTTGTTGTACTTTGTGTTGGTATTCTATCTTTGATTCTAGTTGTTTTGTATCTGAAATATCTTTTAAGATTAGCATAAAGAGTCCATTATCGAGTGCTTTGCACTCGATAGAGATATCGAGATTATTAATCTTATGCTCTTGAGGAATAAGTGAGAGAAAGAGAGTAATCATCTCTGCTTCATCACTTTGACTACAGCGCTTTATAGCCTCTTGAAATATCTCTCTTTTATAGGTGTCATTTTCAAAAAGTAGAAGTGATATATCCTTTTGTGCTATTGTATTGGTGTTAAAGATACGCAGACACTCTGTAGAGAAGCTGCTTTGACACTTCAAATCTGCATCAAAAGATAAAAATCCCTCTTCAGTATTATTGAGTAAATTGTTGAGTTCTTTGTTTAGTCTGAGTGTCTCTGTGAGATTATTGTACTGCTTATATCCACTTGTAAGTGCCAGTTGGAGGAGGGAGGCAGCTAAAATTGCACTCAGGTAAAAAATATCTTCATTCATATATATAAAAGCTGAGACAAGTCCTAGCATCTGAATGAGTACAAAGGTAAAAAAAGTATGGTAGATACTTACAAGTGTTGCAATAGAGCCTGCAACAATCGAAGCAATAATCATAGCAACTAAAAGCAGATGTATGGGGTCAGAGTAAGTGAGCACTAACCATGGTAAAATAGCATAAAGAAGTGAAGTAAACCCAAGTAACCAAAAATGAATAGTGATATTTTGACGCATCTTTTTTTGTAGTATCAGGCGTAGCACAAAGACAACAGCATTTGCGCTACTCCACGCTACGAGTAACTCCATAGGGATTATTCCAAGAAAAAGATAGAATATAACTACAGGAATAAGAGCATTTACAAGGAGGGCACCAGAAAAGTTTGCCTTAATGATAGCATCAACGAGTTGAGGGTGGTACTTTGTTTGAAAAAGTTTTTTGAGTTTTTGCATCAGTATGCCAATGTCATGGCAAGATAGTTCTCTTCTATCATCTCACTAAATTTTGGATATGCTTTTTGTAAGGCTTGTTTTACTTTGAGTGGTGTAATAGGCTTGAGGATGTACCCCTTTGCCCCAAAACTGATGGCATCCATTACAAGACGCTCTTCACCATGAGAAGTTATCATTATAACTCGCGCTTTGTCATCAAACTCTTTGATGGCTTTAAGCGCCTCTATACCATTCATAATCGGCATAGTGATATCCATAGTTACGATATCAGGCTGTAACTCCTGATACATTGTAACGGCTTCTTCCCCATTTGAGGCAATACCTACAACATTAATGCGACTATTGTGCATAATCTTTGAAAGAGTTCTTGTAATAATTCTCGAATCATCAACAAGCATGATATTTAACATATAATATCCTTTTAAAAAAGAATATTATATCACGAAAGTGTCATGGAAGTGTCACATTTTACTATTTTTGTAAAGCTTCAAGCTGTTCTAAAACTTTTGCCTGTTTTGCCTTTGCATCGGCTAAGAGTGAACGGTTCTTCTCTAACACATCCTCAGGGGCATTAGCTACAAAGCGCTCATTATTAAGCATTCCACTCAGTTTCCCTATCTCTTTTTGGAGTTTTTCATCTTGTTTTGTAAGTTTCTTAATGATAGGAGCCAGGTCAATACTGTCCGTTGGAATAAATGTTACACACAAGTCAGAGATATCACTTACAGAGTTTTCTATCTTTGTATCTGTAAACTCTAAGTGTTCAACTTTTGCAAGTTTTGAGATAAATGGCAGCATCATCTCTTTATCTTTGTCTGAAATCCCCTCTATTTTTACAAAGGCTTTCTCGATTTTTTGATTTGCCAAATCAACAAGCACTTTTGCACGGCGAATAGAGACAATAGCATCCATTATAAGCTCAAACTTCTGCTCCTCTTTACGCTGTTTTGTCTTGGAAGGGAACTTCTGAATCATGATAGAGTCTGCATCATCTAAGGATGTACCGCTAAGTTGGTGGTAGAGATGCTCTGTGATAAATGGCATAAATGGGTGAAGTAGTTTCATCGCCTCTTTAAATATAGCACCAAGCTCAACTATGGCACCTTTATCAGCTTTACTCAGCTCAATTCCCCAGTCACAAAACTCATTCCATAAAAACTTGTACATAACAAGTGCTGCATCATTAAACTTATACTCATCAAGGTTTTTTCTCACCTCTTTTGTAGCAAAGTTAAGACGACTCATCATATAGCGACCAAGGTCACTCTCTACACAAAAGCCTGCCATATCAGGGAAAGTCTCTACATTCATCTGTAGGTATTTACTTGCATTGTAGAGTTTGTTTGTAAAGTTACGGTTCTGCTCAAGTTTCTCTGTACTCATTCTGATGTCACGCCCCTGCGCAGCACTTATAGCGAGAGTAAAACGAAGAATATCAGCAGAGTACTTCTCAACCATATCAAGAGGATCAATCACATTGCCTCTTGATTTACTCATCTTGTTTCCATGCTCATCACGAACGAGGGCATGGAGGTAGATATGGTTAAATGGAAGTTGCCCATTAAAGTGTTCTCCCATCATCATCATTCTAGCTACCCAGAAGAAGAGGATATCAAAACCGGTTATAAGCAGCGTATTTGGGTAAAAGTTTTTCATATCATCTGATTGAAAGAGCTTATCCATCTCCACATCACCATTCCCCCAGCCAAGTGTACTAAACGGCCAGAGTGCTGAGGAGAACCAAGTATCTAGCACATCAGGATCTTGTGTAAGATGTTTTGATGCACACTTTGGACAACTCTCTGGAGCATCCTCTTGTGATGCAAACTCATGTCCACAATCATCACAATAAAAGACAGGAATCTGATGTCCCCACCAGAGTTGGCGAGAGATACACCAGTCACGAAGCTCTCCCATCCAAGAGTTGTAGGAGTTAATCCAGTGTGGTGGGAAGAACTGTGCCTCACCTGCATTTGTCTTCTCAATAGAAGCCGTTGCTACCTCTTTGCGTAAAAACCATTGCTTGGAGATGTAAGGCTCAACGATGTTTTTACATCTATAACAGTGACCAACTTGATGTTTATGATCCTCTATCTTTACGATAAAGCCCTCTTCATCAAGTCTTTTTACGATTGTTTCACGCGCTTCAAGTCTCTCTAGCCCTTGAAACTCTCCAGCATACTCATTTAAGATACCCTTCTCATCAAAGACTGTGATAAACTCTAAGTCGTGTCGTTTTCCAACTTCGTAGTCATTTTGATCGTGTGCAGGTGTCACTTTTACCACACCCGTTCCAAACTCCATATCAACATGAGCATCAGCGATGATTTTTACTCTGCGTTCTAAGAGTGGCAGCTTTATCTCTTTTCCGATGAGGTCTTTGTATCTTGCATCATCAGGATGCACCATAACTGCAGTATCCCCAAAGTATGTCTCAGGTCTTGTCGTCGCCACTTCAACACTTCCGCTGCCATCAGCAAAAGGGTAGGTGATGTGGTAAAACTTCCCATCGGTATCTTCATGCTCAACCTCTATGTCAGAGAGGGCGCCATCATGAGTACACCAGTTGACCATATAGTTGCCACGAACGATAAGCCCTTCGTTATAGAGATGAATAAAAGACTCTTTGACAGACTTTTGTAATCCAGTATCCATAGTAAAACGCTCTCTCTCCCATGCTGGAGAGACACCCATGTAGCGAAGTTGCTCTGTCATGATGCCAGCAGACTCCTCTTTCCACGCCCAAACACGCTCTAAAAATTTTTCACGACCAAGAGCTTCCTTGGTAGTACCTTCAGCTAGAAGCTGCTTCTCTACAACATTTTGTGTAGCAATTCCTGCGTGGTCTGTTCCGGGTTGCCAAAGTGTTTTGTATCCATCCATACGCTTGTAACGAGTGATGATATCTTGAAGTGTAAATGTGAGTGCATGACCGATGTGAAGACGACCTGTAACATTTGGTGGGGGCATCATGATAGAGAAGTTTTTTCCCTCTTCTTGAATGGCTTTGTTGCCATCTATTTCGAAGTATTTTCGCTCTTCCCAAATTTTGTAGTATCTGTTTTCAGTCTCTTGTGGATTGTATTTGTTATCTGACATATAATCGCTGCCTTGTATGATTTAAAATTGCGCGATTATATCTAAATGTAGGTGAGGATTTGCTTATATGCCTGTAACTCTTTTTTTGATTTCTACTTTATCGTGGTACATATTTTTATCTGCATCTTCTATGACTTTGTTGAGTGCATCGCCTTTTTTAAATGCAGTTGCACCAAGTGAGAAGGAGACACGAAATGCATCATCACCTGATTTTAGTTTTTTCTTCAGTATATCTTCCCGTATAGTTTCAAGGGTTTTTAAAGCGGCTTGCAGAGAAACATTGTGGTGAAAAAGAACTAAAAATTCATCTCCGCCATATCGCACTACATTGGAACGAGATTTTTTAAGTGCATTGGCAATAAATATAAGGACTTTATCTCCTACTATATGTCCGTAGGTATCATTAATCTGCTTAAAGTAGTTCAAATCAATCATGACAAGAGTGCCTGCCTCTTTAAAGTTATTTTCTCCACTCATAAGGAGGTTGTCATGAAGCCATTTTCTGTTAAAGACATTAGTAAGTTCGTCTTTATATATCGCCTCTTTAAGCTTCTCTATCTCCTCTTTGAGGCTTTGTGTCTCTTTGAGAACTTCACTTAGGCTCTCTTCATCTTTTGCTTGGATTGCATGGATAGCTTTTTGGGTATTACTACTTAAAAGATTAGCATTTTTGGAAGTTTCACCCTGTAGCGTGGTCAGGTTTGAACATGCGATGTTTAAAACATCTTGTGCTAGAGTATGCTCATCATCCAAAGAGGCATCATGCTCTTTAGCATATTCAGAAAAGATAGAAGCATACACAGAAGGAGTAACAATAGGGAGCTGATCTATAGATGATTTTGTCTCATTTGAAATAATACTTAATATCTGTTTTTTTTGATCGTCCATTTTGTCAAGCTTCCTATTTTATTAGAGTAAGTAAATGATAGCATAAAAACTTTGAAATTAAGATATTTCCAAGACAATTTTGCTACTATTTTCCCCATGAAGTTAATGTTAGTTGAGGATGAGTACCTTTTAAATAAGGCTATAAAATCCTATCTGTCATCTCTGGGCTATAGTGTTGATGGGTTTACAGATGGTGTTGCAGCCTTAGAGTGCATCGCAGATGCTTATGACCTTTTTATCCTTGACATAGATATCCCAAATATCTCTGGAATAGAACTTTTAGAGGAGATACGCAGACTCTATATAAATGTTCCTATCATTATTATAAGCGCTACGATAGATATGGGTATGATTACACAAGCCTATACAAAAGGGTGTAATGATTATCTTAAAAAACCATTTGATATTAAAGAGTTAGCCCTTAAAATAGAAGCTTTTACTCGTCAAGTGTCAAAGATGGTGAACATTAAAGAAGAGTTGGTGTATGATAAAGAGAGACATATCTTACTCTTTAAAGAGGAGATGATAGTGTTAACAAAGTTAGAACAGAAGTTTCTCTTTACCCTGCTTGAAAATAGGGATAGGGTCGTCTCCCATGAGCTTTTAGAGTCGGTTGTCTGGGAGAACTCAGAGAAACAACCGCATTTACGACAGTTAGTCAACAGACTGCGTAAAAAGCTCCCTTTTGATATTATTGAAAACAGAGTAGGTGAGGGGTATATTTTATCATGATACGATGGATTACCCCTCCTTTACTCTCCACCTTACTATTTTCCCAAGAGTTTACAATAGCACCCATAGAAGTCGAAGATGCGAGACTCTTGGTTGATGGAGATGTGCGTGAGATAATACCGCAAACGCTCAGTGATGCAAGGCGAGATATCACTCTGAGTGAAAAGTTGGGTGCTGATACCTCTTTCTCTTTCGTTCGTGATGCGAAGGGTGAGATGGCTGTTTCCTATCGAGGATTAGATTTTAAAAACACAAAGTTTGTAGAGGATGGCATACCACTCTACACGCCAAATACCGGTATTGATGCGAGCTTTATGATGCAAAGGGGGACGCTTTATTTTCGTGATGGGACATCCCTTGCCTCTACCGGTATCTCCTCTATGGGTGGAGAGGTTATTGTGATGCAAAAACTTCCAAAAAATAGTTTTGAGGGGAGTGCCTCTGTTTTGATTGCAACAAATGATGCACTCTATGGAGTGAGGGCAGGAAGTATGCAAGAGCGTTACTATCTTCTAGCAAAGGCGAGTTACTTTACAAGAGAGGCATTTACACTCTCAAAAGATTTTACACCTACTCCTATTCAAGCTCAAGGAGAGCGTGTAAATAGTGATAGAGAGCAGAAAAATATCTCTCTTAAGGCAGGTTACTTTGTAAATGATGCACTTGAGATAGCCACAAAACTCTCTTACTCTCAGGCAGTATATGGTTTCGCGCCAAATACTCAAGAAAATCAAACGTCACCGACTTTTTTTGCCTACACAAGAATGGATCCAAAACAGCTTGGGAGTCTCTACTTCTATGGTGACTATGAAGCAGACATCCACACACTATCCATACGAGCCTACTATGATGATTATAAAGATATTTATAAAGTGTATGATGATGGAAATTACACCTCACATCTTCCTGTTGTTACCTATGATGATGCACGACTGGGAACAACTCTGAAGTATGTGCGTAGTGCAGAGGTGCATAAGAGTAGTTTTACTTTTGTAGCAGAGCAGAATGAACATAAAAGAGTTGGTGGGGATTTAGAGAGTGTGTCCTCTAAAGTTGCAAATTATAATGCTGCTTTTGGTGATATCTGGCGTTTGAATGATGCACTCTCTTTGGAGACAGGGATCTCTTTTGCGTATATGAAGATGCTTTCAGCTAGTGATGCAAGTGCGCTCAATCCTGCAGAGGATAAAAAAGCACTTGATGGGCTACTTACTCTCTCTTACACAACTTCGATGCAAAAGAGTTATCTTAGTGTTGCAAAGAAGAGTCGTATGCCACAACTCTATGAGATGAGTACCTACTTTCCATGGGAGATTGCAAACCCTGCATTAAAACCCGAAAAGAGTATGCAGTATAGCGCTGGATATAAACAAAAGTTAGCAGCGAAAAGTGAACTCTCTGTAGATGTTTACTATTATGACATAAGAGATGTGATACTCAATGAAGATTCGGGTTATATAAACAGGGAGAGTGCGATTAATTATGGTGGAGAGTTTCGAGTGGGGAGTGACTATTTTACAAAGCAGCACTACAATATCTCCTATGCTTATACACATACGCAAGATAGTGCAAAGAAGCCTTTAGAATTGATTCCTGAGCATAAAGTGAGAGTGGAAGATAGCATAAAGTTTACAAAGAAGTATGCAGCTTTTCTCTCCTATAGTTTTGTAGGGAGTAGATACTCTTTAAACTCTGCTACCTATACAAGTGAGTTTGAAAAACTTGATGCCTATCATCTTCTTGATGCACAGTTTATCTATGCTCCTGTAGCTTTTTTAAAGATGCGTGCAGGAGTAAAAAATATTCTTGATGCTCTCTATGAGAGTGCGTATGGTTATCCAGCAGAGGGACGCTCTTTCTACTTTTCACTTGAAGCGAAAATCTGATGCAACACTTAAATATAAAAGCACTTTTTTCTCTCTTTGTTGTGTTGCTGAGTCTTCTCTTCTCTCTTTATACTTTTGTAAACTACGAGGAACTCAAAGCACAAAAAACAGAACTACTTGAGCAAAAAGCACTCAATCGTGCGCTCTTTGTCAGTAAAAAAATTACAGAGCTTCATGACAGGGTAGCATATCAGTACAGTAAATACACCCATGCGTTAAAAGCCTCTATGCAGTTGGCGCAGGAGTACTTTAAAGAGAATGGTTTTGATGCACCTTTGGAGAAATTGCAGAAAAAACTTAATGCACAAAGAGAGGGTTTTGAGTATGATATCTATTTAATCAACAAGGACTACATTATTGATAGGACAACTTTTCAAAAAGATCTCTATCTCGATTTCCATATTTTACCAGAGGCTTTGAAAGTTTTGGAAAAAACTTATGAGAATGCAGGGAGTATTGATATTTCCATTCCTAGAAATGATCCCTTTTCACATAGATATAAAAATTATATTCTCCAGAAGATGCCAGATAAAGAGTACTTGCTCCAATTAAGTTTATCTGTTAATAATGTAGAGAGTATTGATAGTTTTGTTCATAAGATGCAAAAAAATGTTCCCAATCTTCTAACGAGTGATATTTTTATACTCTATAAAAACTCCCCAGTAGAGTATAGTGTTGATTACGCTTGGAAGCAGGAGTATCAGAAGAGTGCTAAAAAAAAGATGCTTCGCTCTAAAAAAAATTATGATACATTTATAGCACTTTTTAATCCTCAAAAAGATCTCAAAGGAGAAGAACTTCATAAAGCTTTGGAGTATTTTTTACATCAAAAAGGGTATAAGAGCTATTTTCAAGATGAAAATGGTAAAAAGATTTATAAGATATTACTTCCATACAGTGCTTATCTTAGCTTTAGTGAGTATGGTGTTTATGTCCTATACTTAAAGTTTGATGTCTCAAATTTTCAAGCAGAACTAGATACACTTTTTTATAACTCTTTTGTTACATGGATGCTCTTTTTTGCTCTAGTCGGTGTACTCCTTTACTTTGTAAACATCCGTCTTATAGAGCCTCTCATAGCCTTGCAGAAGCTTATGAAAGAGAAAAAAATGGTAGAGAGTAAAGATATGCTCTCAAGAGGCGATGAGATTACCTCTATCTCTCTAATCTACAATCAGCTTCTAAAAGATCTCTATCGTGAGATAGAGAGTAATGAGGCGTTACTTGAGGAGTTTAAAACCTTTACGGCAAACAGTATCCATCAGGCACGGACACCTCTGAGTGTTATAAAAATTGCCCTAGAGATGATAGAGAGTGAAAACAGAGAAGCGCTGATGCAGATCGAGTCCTCAGTTGTGAGCATTGAGCATCTCTATGATACGCTTAGTTTGAGTATTTTAGAAAATAGTGTAGAGTTTAAGGTAGAGAGACTTAATCTCTCTCAAATCTTACAAGAGCGTGTGGAGTTCTTTCGTGTAGTTGCCCAAGCACACGATAAGGAGCTGCGTCTGAACACTAGAGAGGATATCTATATAGAAATAAGTAAAGAGGAGTTAGAGTTTTTAGTAGATAATAATCTCTCAAATGCCCTAAAGTACTCGCCACCGCATACAGATATAGAGATTATGCTCTCAAGTAGTGATGATGAGGTTATCCTTAGTTTTAAAAACAGAGGGAAGGAGATAGCGGATAAAGAGGCAATCTTTCAAAGATATTTTCGTAATGATAAGAGTCGCAGGGGAACGGGAATAGGACTCAGCATAGTAGATGGAATATGTAAAAAATATGCCATTTTAGTACAAGTGTACTCTGCAAATGGGATAAATGAGTTTCTTTACTACTTTAAAAGAG